>CAZLRI010000332.1:0-2534 GCA_964561745.1 uncultured Pseudobdellovibrionaceae bacterium
TTTTTAATAAAAAAAATCCCCTATGATAACGTTAGTAAAGCAAATTTTGAATCAACTCCTATGGTGCATGCAGTCTATTCTGGCAGAATTGGCTGGGGGGTTGCGGAGAGTCTAAAAGATATATGTAACGCCTTTGATGAATTAGCGTCAGAAAATAATCTAGCACGATTCACCATTCTAACCAATAATCTTGAGTTGGCAAAAGAACAACACGATTTCTTGTCCAAACTACCATCTAACGTTACATTAGAGGAAACACCACAAGAAACTTCACAAGTAGCTGAAAAATTTAAAAATGCGGATATCCTCATATTACCAGTAGAGTTTGATCCAGAATCAATTCGTGCTATAAGACTATCGATGCCTACCAAGGTTCCAGCTTATATGGCTTCCGGAACCCCTATTTTATTGTATGGACCAGAGGAAGTCTCTTTCGTCAAGGACGCAAGCGAGCATGGGTGGGCTTGCGTTGTAAATACCAGATCCAAGTCAGAACTTGTCTCGACTATACGCAAATTGTTTACAGATAACAATCTTAGAGAAAAAATTTCCGGTAATGCAATACGTATTTCTTCAGAAAGATATGACTCAAAAATCGTTAGGGATAGATTCAGGATTTGTTTAACGATGGCAGCCCAGAAGACTAGAATGGTTAATTGAAAGAATGCCTATGAGAAAAATTAATCGTGACAGCATCCCACATTTGGTTGAATGTGCTTTAATCGTTATAAGAGGGTATTTTCACACCATTTTAACTCGCATTATAGCATCGTGGTGGAAAGTACAAGTTGGCACCTATGGGAAATTTCATGGAATACCAATGTTTCGACGACTTCCAGGTTCTACTATTAAAATCGGTAGTCATTGTACATTTAATTCCGCATACTGGTCTAACCTTATTGGTATAAATCATCGATGCATCCTTGCTACTCTTCATGAAGATGCTGTTATAGAGATTGGGAACAATTGCGGATTCAGTGGCACAGCTATCGGCGCAGCCTCAAAAATTATAATAGGCTCACAGGTTCTTTGTGGTGCAAATACAATAATTACCGATACAGATTGGCACGTCATTTCGTTGGAAGATCGCATGAAAAAGGTCCTTGGGGCAACCTCTCCAGTTTCAATAGAAGACGGAGTTTGGATTGGCACGAATGTTGTTGTTCTTAAGGGTGTAACTATTGGTGCGGGCACCATTGTAGCCGCTAATAGTGTAGTTACGAAATCACTCCCCCCTGGGGTCATTGCAGCTGGACAACCTGCGATGGTTATAAGAAAAATTTAGCACGAAAATACTGCACAAATTGTATACAGTGTAATTTGCCCATGGTGACGAAAATAATCATTATGTGATATCCCCAAATTGCTAGTTTTATAAAAATTAAAATTATTGCAAAACGCCCCTGACAAAGACAGCGTAGAACGGTGTTAAAGAATAAGGAAAAAGCTTTCTGTAACATAGCATTATGGTTAGATGAACAACTATGCTGCTTTTTTACTACTTAGTTGTTGCATTACCAATTTAAGAACTTATAAAATAACAATTATTGTGAGGAACAAAAGTGCATAACGTTGCAGTTATAATTCCTGTCCACAACAGAAGAGAAGTTACACTGCAGTGTTTAAAACGATTACAAAACATAAAACACGACAATTTTAATTATCATGTCATAGTTATTGATGATGGTTCTAATGATGGCACTACTGAGGCAGTTGCTAATAATTTTCCAAGCGTAACAATATTGAACGGTAATGGCAATCTTTGGTGGGCAGGAGGCATTAATGTTGGCCTACGCCATGCACAAGCAAACAAGTTTGATTTTATTTATTCATTGAATGATGACGTAGCAATTCAAGAAGATACATTGCAAAAGTTATATTCATTTGCGGTAGATAATTTAGGTGCACACACTTCTGTTGCTGTTGATCCAGACAACGGAAAAATTTGTGATTCTGGTTATATCATAAGTGGATTTTTAAGAAAAATGCGTCCTGTCATGAAAGGAATACTATACAATAATGCAATAAATCATATAACCAAAGTTGATGCAATCTCATCTATGTCCACATTAATTCCAATTTCCATAGTAAACAATGTTGGTTATTATGATGAAACAAATTTTCCTCATAACTATAGTGACATAGACTACTCGATAAGGATTAAATTTAAATCATATGATTTATTTGTTAACCCAAATAGCTTTATCTACAGCAAAGGTTCAGGATCTAATTTTCATTATCTTGTTTTGAACATGTCAGCGAAAGATCTTTTCAGATCTTTTTTTGACTTAAAATATGGTCACAATTTAAAAACATTATTCAATAGCGCGAGGGTAAGAACTCCTTTCCCGCTATGTTGTCTTATCTTTTTTCATAGACTATTCCCTTACTTAACATGGTTTATCCTAAAAGCAATTTTTCCAAAAGAAATCTTAAAGGCAATTCTAATTAAAACTAATCGAATATAATGAAAATATTATTGGCGAATTATAGATATTTTATCTCTGGTGGCCCAGAAAGGTATATGTTCAATA
>CAZLRI010000332.1:2544-2995 GCA_964561745.1 uncultured Pseudobdellovibrionaceae bacterium
TGCCCTTGAGGCGCATGGTCACGAGATAATCCCCTTCTCTATTAACTACTCTCAGAATGTTGCCACACCTTATGCTGATTACTTTGTTGGACCGCTTGGTAGCAAGGATGCGGTTTATTTTGATCAACACAAATTTTCAACTCAAAGCTTGATTAACACAATTTCTCGACTTTTCTACTCACCAGAAGTAGAAAAAACTGTTATTCGCCTCATTACTGATCACCATCCGCAAGTCGCCTATATTTTGCATTACCTCCGCAAACTTTCACCCTCTCTACTTAATGGTATCAAGAAAAAAAACTTACCGATAGCGGTCCGCCTGTCGGATTATGCCATGTTGTGTCCACAGGCACATTGTCTCCGCAACGATTTACCCTGTGATCTTTGCAGTACAGGCAACTTGCTGCCAAGCATTAAATATAAATGCATCAAAGGCAACCTTCCTGCAACA
>CAZLRI010000333.1:0-2940 GCA_964561745.1 uncultured Pseudobdellovibrionaceae bacterium
GCCCTGCCTACGTTTTAGCCATTTTTTACTGCTTTCCTGAGGGGGAAGTTCCGCTTTAGCTGTTTCTCCCGTGTAATGGCTGCCTCGACATTCTGGAATTCCTCAAAATAAACAAGCAGATGCACCTTATATTTCTTGGTAAATCCTTCTATTAAATTGTTTTTATGTTCATAGACACGTCTTGTAATATCGTTTGTAACACCAATATAAAGCGTTCCATTTCTTTGACTGGCGAGGATGTAGATAAAATATCTTTTCATGATAAAGCTACTGGATCCCTGCCTTCGAGACTGTGTCGCAATTGTTTTTTGTTGTCATCCCCGCGAAGGCGGGGATCCATAACGTGTTGATTTTACTGGATTCCTGCCTGCGCAGGAATGACAAAAAAGACCAAAAAAGCTATTGTGACACAGCCTCTTCGCAGGGATGACAAAGTCGATACCTGACTATTTTCCATTCAACTTATTGATATCAAAATACTTTTAAACATTTCTCCACTTAAATTTGCAACTTATTTACGAAAGAACCTTATTTTCTCCTAAGCAGTATGATATGGAGCCATCGGTATAACCTATAAATTTTCAGCTTGCATATTTCAATCTATTATATTATACTCAAATCTATAATTTTAGACTCAAGTATAATATTATGAATAAGCCATCATTATTTTTTTCTACCAATGCACAAAAGATATTGGCGTTTTACTTGGAAAAGCCGAACGCTGAATTTTATGATGCCAAGGTATCTGAAATGACCAAAATTAGCCGCGCCGGTACGAATATTGCTTTAAGAATATTGTATGATTATGAATATCTTAATTGTGAAAAACGTGGGCGGATGCGTTTTTATAAACTTGTAAAAGATAATTATTTGGTGAGACAATATAAAGTGTTATATTTACTTGAGAGAATGCAGCTCTTCTTAAAAAAGATAATCCCCTTGGCAAAAACAATAGTTCTATTTGGCTCGCAAGCCAAAGGGATCAGTAATGAAGAGAGTGATATTGATCTGCTTATCGTTTCCAGAGAAGAAGAAAAAATAAGAACTCTAATTAACAAATCTGAATTTGCGGAACAAATCAGACCAATTATTAAATCACCCGTAGAAATGATAACACTTAAAAATAATAATGAGACACTTATGAAATCTATAGATGAAGGTATTATTTTATGGGAAGAGACTACAGATTAGAATTCAAAAAGGGCTGTGAAAAAGCAAGGATTCTTAAATTTTCAAAAGGTCCGGAATTATCAGCTAAAGAACTGAATGAGGCAGCGAGTGATTTACAAGAAGCCAAAGACCGCATGTCTAATCAGCGCTACAAATATTCAACCATTATTGCTTATTATTCTATGTTTCATTCCGTGCGAGCAATGGTTTATGCGAAAGGGTATCGCGAAAAAAGCCACTATTACCTTTCTGTAGCATTGGAACATCTTTTTGTTTCAAGCGGAGAGATTCCAGAACCATTAGCAAAACTTTTTCTTGATGCAATGGCACTGCGCGAAGAGGCTGACTATCATGGCGATTTTTCCAAAGATGGAGCAGAACTGGTCATGAACGCAGCTGAAGAGATGCTCAAGATTGCGAAAAAGATTATAGGTAAATAAACTAAAAGTGGGTTTATATCCTGTTTATAGCAAAACAATTGACAGTTCTGGGGAAAATGCGACAGAAAAAGCAGAAATTGGAAATTAAAGGATCTGCCTTAGGCAGTTGCCGGGGTGGCAGAATAGCAGACGAGAGCAGACTCAAAATCAAGCGCAACCTTGAAAATTTAGCAGACAAATCAAGCGGTTCTTTATATGCATCTACCTGACAGCTACCGTTTGATATAAAAACTTTTTTGCCGGTGTGGCGGAATGGCAGACGCGCGCGACTCAAAATCGCGTGAGGTTACACTCGTATCGGTTCAACTCCGATCACCGGCACATGGCTTTTTTACAAAAAAGATATAATGATATTTGGTATCTGATTGATAAGTCGGGCGGAAAACCCAAGTGGATTAAGCTCGGCAAGATCAGCAAGGCCGAAGCAAAGACAGTCAAATCTCGCTATGAAATAGATCAGACCTATCTCAAACTCGACATCCAATCTGACAGCAGGATCACTTTCTCTGAATGCTCCACAGAATATCTTGAGTGGGCCAAAACTCATAAGGCATCCAACACAATCCGGACCGAAAGATTGATCTTTCAGGTTTTAAGCAGAACACTAGGCAATCGCCGTCTGGCGGCTATTGCCTCTGAAGATTATGAGCTCTTCTGGAAAAGGCTTAAACCCAATTCAATTAGGTTAAGAATTGCCGCAATCCGGGCACTCTACAAATTTGCGATCTTGCGAAAGTATGTTCGAAAAAATGTCGGACTTGATCTTAAACGCCCTTCTATTCCTCTGTTACCTCCTCGCCATGTGGATCCCAAACTTATAGAAAAAGCTCTCTCTATAATGCAACCACGTACTCGTGCTAAGTTTGAAATTCTATATTATACCGGCATGAGGCCATCAGAAGTCTTGCGCTTAAAAACAAATGACATAGACATTGATAATCGCAAGATCACTGTTCGATACAGCAAAACAAACCGATTCCGAGTTATACCAATGCACTCAAAACTTGTCCCTGTTTTTAAGGAAATCTTTGCCAGTAAGAATGGTAATGAATACCTTTTCCCAGGACTAACACATGATCATCAAGTCAGTATGCGAGATGGATTAAGGAAGGCATGCGAGAGAGCTGATATCGAAAATTTAACGCCTTATTGTTTCAGGCACACGTTTGCAACTACTGTGCTTGAAAAAACAAAAGACATCAGGGCAGTGCAACAACTTTTAGGACATAGCACGATCCAGATGACTACAAGATACGCGACGGCTTTGGATTATAGATTGCGGTAATTGTCAAGCAACATGTCGCCTAAATATTTACGCGGCGATTTGATA
>CAZLRI010000334.1:0-2928 GCA_964561745.1 uncultured Pseudobdellovibrionaceae bacterium
TATGGATTTTATTTTATGGTTTATTTTTCTGGATGCTTGCCAGATCACTTTTTGCGGGAGAGATACAGTATGCTGAGATTATTCCTATAATAAGTGAGTGGAGCGTTCTAAATATGCTAGTGATGCTGGTCATTTTCACTGACATCAGGAGTTTAGAACAGGTATATGGCTTTCTAGGTGTTTTGGTCAAGCTGGGAATTCTGGCTGCCATAATAGGATTAATGCAATATTTGCTTGGTCCAGATCGGTTACTTGCTTTAGGTATTGATATTTATAAAACGGATTTTTCTTTACTCAAAACTGGCGATGTACAAATATTTCGCGCTTTTTCACTATTTCCCAGTCATTATGAATTTGCTGCGTTTATGGTAGCCAGCCTTGTTGCCAAAGTTATACTTCATATGCGAGCAGGCAGCAGATTAAATCTTGTTTCGGGGCTGTCTTATCTTGTCCTAGTAGCAGGATTGGCTGTTACCTTTAATGTTACTCTCTGGATGTTAGCGATAGGGATACTTTTTATGACGATGTGGGGTTCGTCTGCAAGTGTCCGCAAGGGATTCTACTCTTCCCGGATGCTTAAGATGATTGGGTGGACTGTTTTTATATTTCTTTTGTTATTATTAATTGGAATGTTGGTTCCTGCTATTCGGTTCAGGATACTTGGGATTTTTCAACCCACATCTGAAAACACAGCGGGAGCGTCGCTTTATTGGCGTGTCGTAATTGCTCGAAATATACTTGATCTACTTCGGGAGTTCCCGTTGGGGTTGGGGCTGGCGATTAATTCCAAACTTGCGGAAATGCAAATAACGCGTGGTTGGTTTATTATAACAAGCGACAGTTTCTATTTGTGGCTAACTCTTATGGGAGGTATACCCCTCTTCTTTTGTTATTTATTATTTATTGTATTGCCGTTGAGGGCTGCATATAAAATACGTAATCGAATTCTTGAAGTGGAGCGTCCTTTGTTTTGGGCGATCTGGTCTTTTTTGTTTGTAGGAATAATAATCGATGGTTTGTCTAACTCTGCTTTGATAAATGGGTCTCCAACAAATCTATTGGTCTGGGCAAGTATAGGTGTGTTACTAAAAATGGTGGAGATTACAAAATTAAAGACAATCCCGTCTTCGCCGCCTTGAAGCCTGAATGTGCTACCACCCAGTTCGTGAGCAAAGCTGAGCTTCGTATTGGCATCTTTGAGTTTATCGAGGATTGGTATAATCGCCAAAGGTAGCATTTATCAGCGGGCTGTCATAGCCCAGTGGAACGTGAGCAATCATCAGGACATTAATCGCACCAACTTTTTGTTACGGCGTTAATTCTTTCTGGTGAACTCTAAAGTTAAAGTGGATATTGGACAGTTAATGAAAAATCCGACTAATAATAAAATCAGAGTTATTCAAATCCTGTCTGGGGGAAATATTGGCGGGGCTGAGAGGTCAGTCCAATGGTTTGCCGAACTTGCTGACCGGTCTAGGTTTGACTATTTTTTTATATTTATATATTATGGCGGTCCGATAGAAGAAGCAATTGCGTCCCTGGGTTATCCAACCAAGATTTTAATGTGGAAAAACGGAATTAGTTTGATAGGCCGATTGAAATTAATAAAATTAATTCTTGATCTAGATCCAGATTTAATACACGACCACAGCCAAACCCCGTTTACTAGGGTTTTGCTAAAGTTAGCAGCAAAAGTGCCAATAATTACTACCCAACATGGCATAATTCGCCCATCGAGCTTTCAGTGGTTATTCTTGTTTTTTGATGACATAATCACATCATTGGTAATAGCCAACTCGAATTTTATAGCACAAAAACATGCTCAATTATTTCGTCGGCCAATTTCAAAAATAGCTACAGTACATATGGGAATAAATACAGAGCGGTATAAAGAAAATTCGCATGATTTGCCATTAGGTGGAGATGTTGAACCAATAAGAATTGCATATATCGGAAGACTTGAAGAGTTGAAAGGGATTTTCCATGTTCCATTATTAGCTAAGGAATTAATGGATCTTGGCGAAAAATTTACAATAAATATCGCAGGCGATGGCCCTGCGCGAAAGGCTTGCGAGTATTTAGCTCATGAAATGGGAATGGATGGTTGTATAAATTTTTTAGGATGGAAATCTGATGTAAAAAAGGTCTTATCGACTTCTGATATACTGGTTTTCCTGTCGTTGTATGAAGAAGGTTTTGGGCTTGTTTTGCTTGAGGCTATTGCTGCAGGTGTGCCGGTTTTCGCGTATTCTGGGGGAGGGGTTGGAGAAATTTTAGAAAATGCTCCTTATACCTGGGTTGTTCCAAAAGGGAACTATAAGCAAATGGCAGAATTAATTGTGATAAACAAAAAGATTATTAGAAAACGGGATACACTTGCTGGATATCAATATGTCAAGAATCATTTTGATATTAAACAGACTGTCCAGAAACTGGAATATATATATTCAAAATATTCTCAAAGGACATTGCCATAAAAGAATGGGCTTGTTTCGATTGCTTTGACATGCTTTATCCTCGGTATGATTCGCCACAAACACTTTCAACCTTACTGAAGTGGTTTCGTGAAGCAGGCTTAACGGAGATTGAAGTTCGCTATGGATACAACGGCATCGAAGGTCATGGCAAGAGACCTATAAAAAGCGCTCCGTAAATATCTAGACCCCAAGCGTCGTTCTTTCCCAAAAATGCACAGGCAAGTTTAGATGTTTATTCAAGAGATCGTAGGATAACGGTTCACTATGTGTGGTATTGCAGGCATATTTAACGTAAAGCTATCAACAGACGAAATATGGACCGTTATTCGACGGATGACAGCGGTCATTGAGCATCGCGGCCCGGATGATGATGGTTATTTTGTATCCGCTCCCGTAGCTTTAGGAATGCGGCGGTTAAGCATTATTGACTTGGAGAGTGGAAAACAACCCA
>CAZLRI010000335.1:0-2920 GCA_964561745.1 uncultured Pseudobdellovibrionaceae bacterium
TTTGATAAAGATAGAATATCAGAATTAGTTAATATCTTCAAATTCGCACCTCTCTCCATTGGTTGGTCCCAAAATTGCGAAGTGGACGAAAAATATCTTCCACTCCGGGCCGACCGCAGACCCGACCGACTCACCGTTAATAAACTTCTCGCCTTTGTAGCTCTTTTTTTCCGAATCATAGGTTATATGAAGCCAGCCATCACCGCCGTAGGCGTTGTGATACTTCATGGAGCACCTGCCCTCCTCTTGCTTAAACGTTTCTAAGTCCGGCTCATACAAGGCTCTACCGAAGACGTTCACACCGTTTCTTGTTCCGAACTTTCCAAAAAGCACATTCTGCGGAAAGTAGTACATTACTGATTCCGCTATATCCATTCGTTTAGGCACAAAACCAACAAATTCATGGTTGTTCATATATTTTTGTTTGTTTTACTTTATTCTTTTAATTTTCGAACCGGCAGCAGACCCTGCTTACTGAAGAAGCTGTCAAAATATCGGTAATGCTCAACCAGATTTTTAATCTCTTGGTCGAAAAATGGTCTTTTTTCTTCTCCGTCAACTTTCAAAAAATGCCGTATTCTAAAACCAACATCCGAATCGCAGATGAGGACCTCTCTGTTTGTTTTGAGTTTTTGAAGCAAATTGCCGTATTCCGATGCATGTAACGATATTAGAACGCTCATTTTTTTATTTAAGAAATAGGTTTCTCTTCATAAAAACTGACGGTTAAATTCTTCTGCTTATCTTCGGGAAGCCCCGCCTGCCGGAAGGCCTTATTCATCATTTCACCGATACCATGCTCTTCAATGCGATAGCCGACTACACGATCAAAGAAATTAGGAGTATGTTTTTGTGCAATATAAACACAGAACCCCAATGAAAAGCCACCCGCATTTCCGATAAGCTTGTATTTGTTGATATCTTCTTCTGGTAACTCGCGCATTTTATTTTTGCCATCTTGAATCATGATGTAATTTTGTATGTGTGGTTAAAAATTAAAACACTCTTTCCCGCGAGAGAAAGAGTGTCGAAAAACAAAAAATCGACCTTTTATCTTTCCCCAAATTGGGGCTGGAGTTAGCACCTTCTTTAAGGAATCACCTTGAAGGGTTGCCGGTGGGTCATTGAGCCAGTTGCTCTCGCCACACTCTTGATAACTATTTATTCAATTGTAACTCCATTGTAGCCGATTAGGTTACGCAGGTCAACTCGCTATACAGCTTATTATGCTTATCCTCGCCTAGACTTGTATTCTGCTTCGCTGATCTTGTTTTTTAAATAACTTCGCAGTTCTGCCTGCGTTGTCATTGCCTGTCTATCCTCCGAAGAAAAGGTATACTCTTCTTGTAAATTGTTTTCAGCAATCATCAACTGAATTCTAAGAGTTCCAAATTCTTTTAGAAAATCAGTGCATGTATCTCTATCGCTTGGCATACCCAAAGAAGACAATACCGAGTAAACCACGCCAACAATTACCTTTTGCTTGCCTACTTCAAAAAGTGCCCTCTGCTTACTTCCAGTTTTACCCAAAAGCTCAATAAATTTTATTTCCATAAAATTGTTTGTTTTTTTATATCCCTTAATCTTATTTCAATTGTTCAAGTAACTCCTTGGCAGTTTTAACCATCTCGGTATTTATTTCGCATTCCTCCCATTCTTGTTCATGCCCCCTTGCAGACTTTTTATGAGTTTTCTGCAATTCCATTATTATTGAATTGAACTGTATATCGTTATATACCTTTAGCGATTTTTCAAAATATTCAATGGCTTTTTCTTTGTTGCCAATTTCCATGTACATGACACCGAGAGCAGAAAGCAACTCATGAACATAGTAAACATTAAAGCCATTAACTTCCTTGGGGGCTTTTTCTAAAATATCAACGGCTTCTTTTAGCATTCCTTGTTTTGCATAGACCATCCCCAAGGAAATGTGAGCGTGAATATGATTAGGGTTTAGCTTTATTGCATCTCTAAAATCTTTTATCGCCTGATCAAATTGATTATGTTGTCTAAAGTCATTACCTCTGTTTGTCAGCCATTGAGCTTTATGTAAATTAGCCAACTCAAACTTACCGACAAATTGTCGTTCAGTCTCTTGAAATTTATTCCTTTTTTCTAATTCAAAGTCTGTCCCGAAAATTTTAGATAAAAATCCCATAAAATTGTTTTTTATCGTTTCAGACAACGCTCAAAGAAATCGTTATCTAAATCTTTAATCTTATAATTTTCTGAGCCGCCTGAGACTTTTAACATACTTGTTTGAAACTCCAAAAACCTACTCCAGCATTGATTCAACATGGGGTGAGGATTATGTACAGTCTCGCCTCTTTCCATCTGCTCCATTTGTTCGCGTATGACTGGTATCTGCTCCAGCGTGCGTCTTTTTTTGCTTAGGTAAAGGTGCAGTAATGCCGCTGCAACTAAATACAAAAGAATAAGAAGAAGACGGTATTGAGGATGAAAATAGGACATTCCTTCTAAATGTTCATAAATTTCCGATTGCGGAGGCACTATCCAGGTCAAGCCCATGATGATGCTATGCACAAAAAAGAAGCCATAAAAAGTCGTGGATAGTATGTACTTTACATCCTTCCACACATCTTTAGTTGATGATCGTTCGTTGTTCATATTTCTATTTTATAAAATATCCAATCTCTTTTTTATAAAGACTGGCAAACTTTTTTATCTCCACAATATCCAATCTCTGTTCGCCCGCCTCTGACTTTGAGACATACGACTGCGGACGCTTCAGTTTCTTGGCGGCTTCAACTTGCGTAAAACCTGCCTCTAGGCGGGCGTTCTTTAATTTTAACGCAAAATCCTGATATTCCTTTGTTCTTATTGACCTACCCATATATTAACATGTTATATTCATAAAAGGAATATTCAAAGTTAGAATAATATGCTATCCTTAATTTAT
>CAZLRI010000336.1:0-2908 GCA_964561745.1 uncultured Pseudobdellovibrionaceae bacterium
TAAAATCATAGTTAATTACAAAATCCTCCATTCATCGCCATTAGGGGACATTTTGTTTTGCGGGAGCTATAACATATTGGAAAAACGACTTGCTTTGCAAGTTTTTGTATCATAACTTGCCAAACGATTTTGACGAAAGATTAGCCATGACAAATACATTTGATTCGAAAAAAAAATATGATGTAAAAAAAGCTGTTATACCTGCTGCCGGACTTGGAACCAGATTCCTGCCTTTAACAAAGGTGCTTCCAAAAGAGCTTTTACCTATTGGGACAAAACCAATTATACAAGTTATTATTGAGGAACTTATAGATTCAGGTATTTCTGAAGTAATAATTATTAACTCTCCTTTTAAAAAAGGACTTGAAGCTTATTTTGATAAAAACACCCAGTATGACCATCTGCTAAAAGCACAAGGCAAAAGCACATTACTTAACAATCTAAACGATCTGATAAATAATATTACAATAAAATGGGTTTATCAAAATGAGCCAAAAGGTCTTGGTCATGCAATTCTTTGCGCAAAAGAGGCTGTTGGCAACGAACCTTTTGTAATCTGTCTTCCTGATATAATTATTGAAAGCAAAACTCCATGTGCAAAACAGATGATTGATATCTACCAAAAGGTTGGCGAAGCAATAAACGCAACCGAGAAAACTCCAAAAGAAAAAATTGAACTTTATGGAATTTACGACATTGCTTCATCTGATGGGAAACTCCATAAAGCAAAAGGTGTTATAGAAAAACCAAGGGCATCTGAAGCACCGTCAGATCTGTGTGTGGTTGGCAGATATCTGTTTGGCGCTGATGTTTTCAATATATTGGAAAGCACCTCTACAGGATTTGGAGGAGAGATTCAACTTGCAGATGCCATGAACACGCTTGCCAGACAAGGTCGCATGTATGCTTATGAATATGAAGGAATGCAATTCGACACAGGAGATAAACTGGGGTTTTTTAAAACCAATGTTTATTACGGCAATAAAGAGTTCCCCGGAGAGTTTGACGATCTTATAGATCGTCATCCTCAGATTTGAGCTGTCCAATGCGCAGGCTAAAGCCTGCGGCTACCGATGTTGTTACAAATGGTAGCCGCACCCTTTAGGGTGCGTACCCGAGGAGCCAGAAAAGTCTTCAAGGAACTAGATTCTCGTGCCCGCCTGCCATCGCCTGATGGCTCAGGCCATTGGCGGGCAGGTCAAGCACGAGAATGACAAAAAACGAATGCGTATAACTTAAATTAAGGAAAAAATATGGGCACATTTATTACAGACATTCACAAACATCTTGGCAAAGAAGTAACTATAAAAGGCTGGATCTACAATCTTAGATCATCAGGAAAGATATCCTTTCTTCAGATTCGCGATGGAAGCGGTTTTATTCAGGGAATTGCATCAGAGCCTGATATCCAAAAAAACACATGGGAAGAGATAAAAAAATTAACACTTGAATCATCAGTCATTGCCACAGGCATTGTTTCCAAGCATCCAAAAAAAGAGGAGTTTGAACTTCAGATAAAAGATCTTAAGATTATCCAAATTGCCGGCGAATATCCAATCGGCAAAAAAGACCATGGACCGGATTTTCTTCTGGACCAAAGACATCTATGGCTCAGGTCCAAAAAACAATGGGCAATCCAACGGGTTCGCAATACTGCAATCAATGCAACCTATGAATGGTTGAACGATAATAATTTCATAAAAATCGATTCTCCTATTTTAACCCCTGCTGCATGTGAAGGCACAACCACTTTATTTGAACTTGATTATTTTGATATGGGCAAAGCATATCTGTCCCAATCCGGACAGCTGTATCTTGAAGCTGCTATAATGAGTCATGGACGGGTATTTGATTTTGGTCCAACATTCAGGGCTGAAAAAAGTAAAACACGACGACATTTAACTGAATTCTGGATGATGGATGCTGAGATGGCATTCTGTGATCATGATGAAAGCATGAAAATTCAGGAGCAGCTTATAAGCCATATAGTAAAACGCTGTCTGGAAAACAACTTGAATGAGCTTACAATTCTTGAACGTGACATATCCAAACTGGAAAAGATTAAAGCCCCTTTTCTCAGAATGTCACATGCTGAAGCTGTAAAAAAACTTCACACACTTGGCAGCTCTATAAAAGAAGATGATGATTTTGGCGGTGAAGACGAAACCCTGCTTACAAGCGATATTGAGAAACCTCTATTTGTAGACAGATATCCGGCAAAGGTTAAGGCGTTTTACATGAAAAGAGCTCCTGAAAATAAAGATCTTGTTTTGGGCAGTGACCTTCTTGCCCCAGAGGGTTTTGGAGAAATCATAGGCGGCAGCCAGCGTGAAGATGATTATGAAGCTTTGCTTGGCAGAATAAAGGAGCATAACCTGCCGGTCCAATCTTTTGAATGGTATCTTGATCTCCGCAAGTTTGGCAGTGTTACACATTCTGGTTTTGGCTTTGGCCTTGAAAGACTTGTTGGCTGGATATGCGGAATCAGACACATCAGGGAAACAATACCATTTCCAAGGCTGATTAACAGATTAACACCTTAATCGTCGTGCGGTGGTGTTCGTCGAGCGCACACATCTTGCAATGGTTTTTACGATGGACGATGTACGCACGACGCACAACGAATTATGCCTTTAATTAAAATCCATTATGAAGATTCTGATATTATGGTGGTTGAAAAACCCGGTGGCATCCCCACGTTACCTGCTCGCAATGGTATCAAACCAACGCTATATGATTTGATTACAAAAAAATATCCTGAGCAGTTAAAGATTAACAACGAGGCTGGGATTGTGCACAGGCTGGATAATGAAACATCAGGTCTGGTTCTAATCGCAAAAAATCCGGCATTGTATCAGGAGCTTCGAAAACTCTTTTCAGAAGATTAAAAAAAAATAACAAAAGAAAC
>CAZLRI010000337.1:0-2904 GCA_964561745.1 uncultured Pseudobdellovibrionaceae bacterium
AGTAAGAGTGTTGATTTATTATCACTTAATTCAAGGGATATCAGAAATATCAGAGGTAAAAATATAGCTATGATATTTCAGGAGCCCATGACATCTCTTAATCCAGTGCTTACAATAGGAAACCAGATAGGTGAAGCAATTAAGCTGCATGTTGGCGGGTCAAAGAAAGAGGTCAGAGATAAAACAATAGATATACTTAAGCTGGTTCAAATTCCCGGAGCAGAGAAAAGAATTGATGATTATCCTTATCAGCTTTCAGGTGGTATGAGACAGCGTGCGATGATTGCTATGGCTCTTTCATGTAGGCCAGATATATTAATTGCAGATGAGCCAACAACAGCTTTGGATGTTACTATACAGGCACAGATTCTTGAGCTAATCTTGGAATTGCAGAAAAAGCTCGGTATGGCAGTTATTCTTGTTACTCATGATTTTGGAGTTGTTGCTGAAATTACAGATCGTGTTATTGTGATGTATGCTGGTAAATTTGTAGAAACAGGAAAGACAAAAGATGTTTTTGCATCACCGCAACATCCTTATACAAAGGGTTTGCTAAGTTCAATCCCATCGTTAAACCATACAGGGGAAAAGGTGAAATTAAAAACCATCCCCGGCGTAGTTCCAGATCTTAGGAATCTTCCTAAAGGATGTAGCTTTCAGGATAGATGTCCTAAGGTTCAGAAAAAATGTCGTATTGAAGAACCGAATTTGTTTGCTGCTGGTAATGAGCAAAAGGTGCGATGTTTTTTCCCGGGAGAGGAGATATGACGGATCTCATTAAAATAAAAAATATTGTAAAACTTTTTCCATTAACAGGCGGTTTTTTTGGGAAAAGTGCAGGTGCGGTTCATGCTGTTAATGGAGTGTCTCTGGATATTAAGAAAGGCGAAACACTTGGTTTAGTTGGTGAAAGCGGAAGCGGCAAATCAACATTAGGTATGTTGATTTTGAGGCTTATTGATGCTGATGAGGGTAATATAATTTTTGACGGGCAGGATATTACAAAGATGAATCAAAAGGAGATGAGAAAGCTGCGTAAACAGATGCAGGTGATATTTCAGGATCCATATGCTTCACTTAATCCAAGAATGACTGTTGGAGAGATAGTTGAAGAGCCGTTACTTGTGCATAAGATCGGTAATAAAAAAGAGAGAATGGACCGGGTCAGGGAGCTTATTTCTTTGGTTGGGTTGGCTAAAGATGCGCAGGGTAAATATCCGCATGAATTCTCAGGTGGACAAAGGCAGAGGGTGGGAATTGCAAGGGCTATTGCATTAAACCCGAGGTTTATAATTGCTGATGAACCTGTAAGTGCTCTGGATGTTTCAATTCGCGGCGAAATAATAAATCTAATGAATGACCTTCAGGCTAAATTTGGGTTAACATATCTTTTTATATCACATGATTTAACAATTGTTGCACACACAAGTTCAAGAATTGCAGTAATGTATTTAGGAAGGCTGATGGAGAGTTTTCCGTCGACCATGATGAACGCAGTTCTTCATCCATATACTCAGGCGCTTTTGTCTGCTGTGCCGATACCAGATCCAACATTAAAGAAGAAGAGGATTATATTGTCTGGGGATATCCCTTCTCCACTGAAGCTTCCTGGAGGATGTGTTTTTAATACCCGTTGTAAATATGCAAATGAACGTTGTCGTGAAGAGATGCCTTTGTTTAAGGAATATGCTGATAATTGTTTTGCTGCATGTCATTATATAAATGAAATGAAGCCACTTGGTAGTTCCACACATGGATAGTTTGGAGGTTATATGAAAAATAATAAGTGGATAGTAATTTTTATAATTGTTTTATCTTTTTTATACTTAAATCCAGCTGAAGCAGGTAAAAAAAGTAAACCAGTAGAGGTGTATGGAGGCGTGCCTATTCCTGGAGTTGGTATTGCAATAGATGCGAGTTATGATGCAAGGCTTGATAATCTAGCTCCGGGCTATCGGGTGCTAAATGTTGCGATTGTTAATGAATCCTTGAATATTATAGCTCTTGATCCCACTAAGGATGAGTGGTGGATAAAGGTTAGTGGTAAACAAAAAAAGAAAAAATATAAGCTTATTTCTGATTTAAGAACTGAAGATGCAAAGGCATGGAATCAAATTCCAGAACAAGTGAGAAAGATGATAAGTTATCCTTTGGCATTGCCAATAGGTGGCAGGCAGGTAATAGATCTTTTTGTGGCAGAGGATGTTCCAGTTGAGGAATTTACAGACCTGATAGTATTGTTAAATTCAGTTGGTACAACTTTTATAATAAAAGCTAGGCAGTAGAAAATAACACTTATTGAGTCTCAAGTTTTTTCCCCTGCCATGTATCTCTTCTAGCAAACTCTTTGTTAACTGCATTTAAGATCGCAAGTTTATTAATAGACCATTCTGGAGCTACGGTTATGTGTTTTGGTGCATGACCATTTACCCGATGAATAATGATGGATGAATTTAGGTGTTCTATAAAATCAACGGTCAGCTTTGCGTATGTATTCAAATCTAGAAGTTTGATCTTTCCCTCATTATACCATTTTTCCATTACAGTGCTTTTCAATATATGAAGGTTGTGAATCTTTACGCCAGATATTCTGATTCTATTAAGAAAAGTTGCTGTATTGAGAATCTCTTTTTCTGATTCATCAGGTAAGCCAATAATAACATGTGCGCAAACATGAATATCGTTGCTAAGTAATTTTTTCGCTGTTTTTTCAAAATCTAAAACCGTGTGACCCCTGTTAAGTTGTTTAAGATGTTGGTCGTTGGCTGTCTGTAATCCCATCTCCACAATTAACATTGTTTGTTTTGAAAGATCTTTTAATAATTCAATATTGAAATCATCAATACAATCGTAAGCGCTTGCCGAAGCGCATCTAGCATAAGGAGAAGATAAGTGATAAAAGCT
>CAZLRI010000338.1:0-2895 GCA_964561745.1 uncultured Pseudobdellovibrionaceae bacterium
GACAGTGAGCAGCACCTTCGGGGTTTTGTTTGCCTTATCCCTGCTTGTAATTTTCATTAAAGTATTTGTTTTAGAAAAGAAACAGCTGATTGTCCTGCTGATATGGTATGTTATGAGCACATTTTTTTTCATCCAACGGCAGGATTTTATCCCATCGCGGTATTTTGTGCATATCTCCCCTGTTTTTTGCATTATTTTTTCCTCGGTGATGATTTATCTCTATGACAATTTCATGGACAGCATTAAACTGACTGGGAATAAAGCGAGAGCGTTTATACTCGCATTAATTTTTGTTTTTCTATGTGTTCCGAATATCTTTGCAATAAGGTTAGAGATGTGGAGAGGCAGATTAACAAATACTTTTTATATTTATGACGATATTAAAACTGCAAATTTAATTAAGACTGACCTTTCAAAATCAAGCAATAACCCTGTCGCGAAGAACATTTACATTAATAATGTCGTCCCGATGCCTTCTAAAGAATACTGGGATTTTTCTCCGGCTGACCCCCTCAACTATGATAACTTTCGTTTTCTATTGGCGCAGGTTTTTGATAATAAATCCATGCGCCATGTTAATATCAATAAGGTGCCAGCGGAAAGCAAGGGGCAGAAAATCTATTCAATAAATGATGAAGGTGTTACAAATGAGCAAGGCTCAAGCATTGAAAGGTTTTCAGCGCTATCCCAAGAAGGTTTAAAGGAGATGCGGCTTCGCAATAACAAAAAGGCAGTTGAATTATTCAAATCCGCCGCTAAAGAAAAGCCTTTTTTGCTTAAATATGTGCTTTCAGGACATGAGTTAAAGAGCCTGAAATGGCTTACTGACGGGCTTGGCTTGCGCGAATGGGTCAGGCGAATTTATTATACCTACAACTGGGATGAAAAACCCGCAGCTAAAAATGTGCATGTCTCAAAAATGATAAATAATGAGATTGACAGGTATGTCCTATGCCTTTTTTATCTGTCTTATTTAGAACATTTGTCCGGCAATGATGATGAGAGTTATTACTGGTTCCGTCAGATTGGATTTTTGGAAAGCGGCTATATGTCATGGTTGAGTCAAAGCCCTGCTGTTAAGAATGATGAAAAGATGGCGGCTTTTCTGGGCAGCATTGACAATTATCGCTTTAAATATAGAGCATATATCCGCATGTATGGCAATCTTCCGGAAAGTCTTAATTCTTTGGATTTTCTTGTAAGATTGACTCTGACTAAACAAGGCTGGCAGATTATATGAAGGAGGAAAGATGTTGAAAAATACCGTTGATGTAGTTTTGATTTATCCGAAAACAGGAATGGATTTTGGCCCCACCGTAGCCCCGCCTTATGCGCTTTTGACAATTGCCGCCCCGCTTCATAAAGACGGCTGCAGGATAAAAATAATTGACCAGAGAGTAGATAAACAGTGGGAAGAACATTTATTAGAGGCATTGAGGACAAAGCCTGTATGTGTAGGCATCTCCTGCATGACAGGAACTCAGATATACTTTGCTCTTAAGGCAGCAAGAATTGTCAGAACAGCTACAGATGGAAATATTCCGATAGTCTTCGGCGGGCCACATCCGACAATCCTGGCCGAGCAGGCTATTAAAAATGAATATGTTGATATTGTCTGTGTTGGTGAAGGGGACATAACATTCCCAGAACTTGTTAAGACACTTCAGTCACACGGATCATTGGCAAAAGTGGACGGAATTGTTTTTAAAAACGGCAGCGACATTACAATGACCACGGCAAGGCCGTTATTGGATATTGAAACGCTGCTCCCCACTGCGTGGGAATTGATAGATGATGTTGAATCCTATATCCACCGTGATTTATATCTTAAGGAAAGCCACAGAAATTTAGACATAGGACAAACATCCAGGGGATGTCCTTTCAACTGTGGATTCTGCAGCAGCGCGAGCATAAGACAGAGAAAATGGCGTGCAATGTCTGTTGAGAAAAGTCTGCACAACATCGTAGACGCAGTCAGAAGATTCAACCTGACAGGCATCTGGATAAGAGACGATGAATTTTATATAGACAGAGAGAGGGCAAGCAGAATATGTGAGGGAATGATAAAGGAGAACTTAAATATCCACTGGTATACCTCGGGAACGAGAATAGATGTTTTTAACAAGGCGACTGACGACCAGATTGCAATACTTAAAAGAAGCGGAGCATATGTATTAAAATACGGAGCCGAATCCGGTTCAAACAGAATCTTGAAATTGATAAACAAAGGGATTACTGTTGAGGATACCCTCAGGGCAAATCTGCGTGCAAAAAAGCACGGTATAATACCTGCATTTGGCTTAATGATAGGCTTTCCAACAGAAACGCCTGAGGAGACCAATCAGACAATTGACCTGTCGTTCACGATAAAAAAGGATAATCCGTCAGCGCATCTCGAATCAATGGCGATATATACTGCATTGCCTGGGACGCCGATGTATCAATTAGCTATTGAAAACGGCTTAAAGCCGCCTGAAAGGTTTGAAGACTGGGCAAATTGGAATTTTGATGAATATGATCTGCCCGGCAAAAGAATCCCATGGTTTGATTATAAGCGCAGGAAGAAGTTAGGTAATATATCCTATATGGGTGTTCTATCATACGGAGTATTTAATATGATTGATTCAATTAACAATGCTTTTATTAGATATATCGTGAAGTTTCTTTATACGCCGTTAAAATTCTACTATCGGCTGCGATTAAAAAAGAAATGGTATACGAGAGCGCCTGACCTTGCGCTTATAAGGTTTATCAGGGGGAAAATATTTTATAAGAGTTACCTTATCTTAAAGTAAAATTCAATTCAGGAGATTACAAAAATGAAGGTTCTTTTAGTTAACCCGCCTATCAGAGAATGGGCCAAGCCGAATGTCTTGCCTTTAGGTCTCGGATACA
>CAZLRI010000339.1:0-2883 GCA_964561745.1 uncultured Pseudobdellovibrionaceae bacterium
AAGTCATGAACGCATCGGCTGTAGTTATGGGCATGGCGAGTACCTGTCAACAAGGCTTGGCATGTGGACGACCAGTGATTGTAGTCGGTGAAAAGGGATTTACCGAGTTAATAGAGCCTGATAATTTTGATTATTTAGCTAAATACCATTTTAATCTTCATTTCACATCAAATGAAAAACAACCAGACAGGCTATGCCAGCAATTCGCCACGATATTGGAGTCTCCTCAATATAGCGCAACGCTTGGTGAATTTGGCCGTAACATGGCTTGCGAGCGCTTTGATAGTCGAATTGGAGCAGAGCAACTCGAAAAAGTATATGAAACTTTATTGAACAATCCACATCTCGCCTGGACTTCAAGTTTCAAAGGATGCACAGCTTTCTTTCTTTCCTGGTTCTCTCTGCAATGGTTTTTATTGCTTCACAGGATAAGGCGACGTTGGAAGATGTTGCAAGGGTCTACCCTTATAGATTAAAAAAGGAAATTATTTGCCAACCTGGAGCATTGATGACCACCGAGCGAATTAAATTATGCCTTGTAACCAACCTGTTTTATCCAATCCCTGCTGGTGGCGCTGAACGTTTTCGGCGCTATGCTCCAGGTCTTCGAGAACGGGGGATTGATCTTGAAGTGATTACTTCCCTTCCTTCTGGATATGCAGATCTGAAGGAACACGAAATTGTAGATGGCATTCCTATTATCAGGTTGCCATTAGCTGATCCACTAAAGGATTTTCCTCAACTGATGAAGTTTGCCTTGAAGCAATTCCAAAAAGCACAAAGAAAGCCGGATATTGTTCAAATTTTTGCTGCCTCGCCAAAAACAACAAATACCATGATACGTATTTGTTCAAAGCGAATTGGAATAATTTTTGTGTCTACAATGGTTGGGGAAAAGTCGCGGTCGGAAGGAAGGGATAAAATAAAAGAATGGTTGTACGATCAAATATCATTTTGGGGAGTTAAACATATTGTTGCGAGTACAAATGTTATGAAAGAGAGTATAGTGTCGCGCGGAATAAGATCAAAGTGTATTTCGGTGATTCCCAATGGGGTGGATGTAGGAAGATTTCATCCGGCCTCCTCCTTGGATGAAAAGCGATCTCTTAGACAAAAACTTGGAATTTTGGATGATGATCAGGTTATTATGTTTGCTGGATATATCATACCCAGAAAAGGCGTTGACTTGTTAATTGATGCATGGCCTGAGATCATATCTAAAAAACCAAAGGCTCGATTGATATTAGCGGGTAGTTATGGGGAGACAGTACAATCTTTATTTCCAAGTCAAAAGTTAATGAAGGCGGATTATTTTAATAACATTACTCGAATTATCGAGACTTTCCCGTCCAAGGACCGTATCGTTTTTACTGGCGATATTGCAAATGTGGAAGAATATATGCGCGTTGCTGATTTGTTTGTGCTTCCATCCAGGCAGGAGGGAATGGGGAATGTGGTTCTCGAAGCAATGGCAACCGGATTGCCGTGTTTGCTCACCCCTTATATTGGGCTTCCATCTCATGAATTTGGAAAACCCGGGCGCGAATTTATTTTATTGAATAGTTACGAACCGAAAGAATTGGCATCCAGAATAACTCAACTTTTACAAGATGAAAACGTGGCTACGACAGTGGGAAAATCAGCCCATAAATGGGTTCAGGAGAACATGGTTATCGAAAAGATCTTGGACCAGTATGCAGCCGTATATCGAAATGTTTCGGCTCGCAAAACCGTTTACGCTTGAAATCGGTCAACGCAATTTGATGGACGTACAACTGTCAAAAATATTGAGCAACGGAAAAACTAGCAATGAATAGCTTATTAGTGATGGGTTTGACCATTCTTATTTGTGGTTTATCTTTTTTTAAACCGATTGTGGGCGTCTTTGTATTAGTTGCCACTTCATGGTTGGGTGCAATTATTCCTTCAGAAGGGGTCTTCACCCTCAATCGAGTATTAGGAATAATAGTCTTGGCCGGGATCCTTCTACCGCAATTAATTAAACGAGGTAAATCCCCAATCGGGAAGTTTTCCACATTGGAGATGCTGTTTGCTATATATTTTATGGTTATTTTTCTGAGTAGTTTTTATAGCTTTTCCAATTCCAGTGCTCGGGAATTATTATTGGATGTGGTGACCGGCTTTTTGCTCTATTTTTTAATAAAGATGACGGTTGTCTCGAAAACCCACCTCGAAAACTTTGTAAAAATGCTGGTGGTTATTTCTTTGGTGGTGGCTACTTATTCATTTTACGCGGCTCAAAACGCTGATCCCTTGTCAAAAAGAATATACGGCGAATTTCAAGTAAACTTGGCAGGTACGATATGTTATGTTGGGATAGTATGTGCTTTATGGTTGTCTGTGGCAAAAAAACTTCCTACCCTAGTTGCGGGAATAATATCTATGGTCTTAATTTCCGTAATTTTTTTAAGTGGCACTCGCTCAGGCTTGATTGCATTATTATCATTGGCAATTTTGTTTTTCTTGCGTATTCTTTTAACGAGTGCGAAGCGTGGCAGAATAATTACAATTCTGGCGCTTTTTGCAATAGGTTTTTTTGTTTCCGTAAAGATGGTTCAAAGTGCTTTTCCACTGGCTGTTGAGAGAGTATTTAGCGTACTTGCTCGATCTACATTTGATCCCTCTGCTGTAGATCTTCACAGAGTTGACTTGATACAAGCCGCTTGGTCAATGTTTCTTGATCACCCCACCTTGGGAATTGGTTTTGGAAATTTTAATTTGAATTATGGCTCTTACTCCCAAATTTTTATGAACAAACAGCTTATGGTTCACAACATTTTTATGGGTGCTTTGGCGGAAACGGGAATACTTGGATTTATTAGTCTAATGAGCATATACATATATATCATTTACTCTGCCTTG
>CAZLRI010000340.1:0-2879 GCA_964561745.1 uncultured Pseudobdellovibrionaceae bacterium
GCAGAACTGGATGCAGAAGCAACAGCAAGGGCAGAAGCAGACGCAGCAGAAGCAACAGCAAGGGCAGATGCAGACACAGCTTTGGATACGAGGGTAACTGCGGACAGGACAGATATAGATCTCCACGAAGGGAGAATAGAGGCGATAGAGGGAGGTACTGGGACACCTCTTACAGCATGGGGCTCTGTAGGCAGTGAAATGGTAACTATTGGTGATGATGAATGTATGGTTCCTTTACTTTTAGATGGTGAAAATGTAAATGTAGAATATATACCTACAGGTGTTGCATGTCTATTCTCTGGTACACGAGTCAGACTTACACCTCCAATGTCAAACACAACTTATGCGGTAACAATAACCCCTTGGTCATCTCTAAATACAGCAGTCAGGGTATTTAATAAAACCACTGATTACTTTGATGTAAGCTTTGAAAATACTAGTGTTGCTGGATTATCTTGGTATATGGCAACAGGATTTGACTTTATGGTTGTAGGAAAACAATAAACTAACAGCTCATTGATAATTTATTATGATAAAAAAGATTTCTTTAATATTATTCTATATTTTCTTACTATCAAACCTTAACTCTGTTTTTGCCTATAATGTATCATATACACACAAAGAAACAGGCGAACCAATTAGATGGGACAATACACAAACAATAAGATATTGGGTGGATCCTGACCCAAACACACCTGGCAATTTAACCTATGAGCAATTAAATAGCCTGCTTCAGGAAGCAATGAAAATATGGGAATCTGTTCCAACAGCAAAAGTTCCACACTTTGAGTTTGCAGGATATTTGCCAGAAGATATTAATGGAGAAAACTATGGAGAGTATGTGCGTCTTTCAGATTGTTACACATCTGACTTAGATGCATGTGAGAGTGAAGCTCAAAAAAATCTTCAGACAGTAATAATATTTGACCGTGATCATTCGATATTGAGTAATGAGTTATGCCGAATACAAGATTGTTCAGCACATGGATCACCAGATGTGTTTGAAGGATCATCAACAGATGGTGTGACATCAATTATGCAAGGTCATGTTGTATTGAGACGATATACAAGTGCGCCAGAACAATTTATGGCAGTTGCACTTCATGAACTAGGTCACCTACTAGGACTCGGTCATGTCTCACATAATCATCAACTATATCAAGTTTATAATTTAGGATACGACGAAGTGGATCCATTACTCTTTTATGCATCTATGGATGATGGGACTCTTTCCACTGAAAGAATCACCCTCAACCCGGACGATGAGCTTGGTATCTCGGTGTTGTACCCAAGCGACACGTTTGAAAGTGAGACAGCAATTGTAAGTGGGTATGTGGTTCAATCAGATGGGATTACTGCAATGTCTCGTGTGAATGTTGTTGCTCGTGAGACCTCAGATCCGCTTTGCAAGGCTTATTCTGCTATTACTGAAAGGTATTGTCCTATGGGTGGAAATTTTGGACAATTGTGCAGCTACTACTACACCCCCACCGGCGCGTATATCTTCGAAGGCTTGCCTCCCGGCACATATACAATAGAGGTTGAGGAGATATCGCAGAATCAGAATGTTAATAACACAGAGCAAGCCTTGCTGGGCGACGCAGAGTTTTGGAATCAAGGGGATGCAGCAAGTGAAGATCCATATCTTCGAGATACAATAACAGTAGCAGCAGGAGATGTGGTTGAAGATATAGACATTGTGCTAAATGGAAACACATCAGAGGAAAGAGAGCGTTTTATTCCATTAGACCAATTTGATATTCCTGAAACAACTGCTTGCGTTGATTCAACAACCGACTACGCAGCTTTAATAGGTTATGAAACTCCATCAAACAGTACAGCTCCAACAGGTGGATGTTCATTGATAGTTGATCGTTAAAAACCTCCCCAGCCCTCCTTTCAAAAGGAGGGAGCTTTTGCTCTTTGCCAAAGAGGGAGATGTTTTTAAAAGATGTGGGTAAAGATCAGTTTAAAAAAAGGGGGGGACTATCGTTGCACTTAGCATTAAATACCTGCGATCTTCTGCAAATAATCTCTAACATTCTCAACAAACTTTTCTGCTTCTTGTATGCGTTTTTCAGCAATTTCTTTTGAGAAAGTAATTTCCGGAAAATAATCTGCTTCTTCACGTGCTTTTTGTGCATGGCTCAAGAAAATACCGATCTCCTCGTCAAATATTTTTGTGCGTATGAAATGCAGATGAAATAAACGTTGCATGCCTCGGTGTGAATTTGCCTCCAGTCCTTTGCTAAAAAGTGCAGCAGATCCATAGTGAAATGCGGCATAATAAGCTCGGGAGACCGCGCCATCATATTTTCCATTTTTAAATAAAATATTAGCTTCTTCCATAGCTGCATCGCCTTTTTGTTTTTCAAATCCGGCATTTTCAATTTTATTTGAGTCATTCATAATGGAATTCCCTCTTTTTTGATGGATTTGACAATTAGGCGTTCGTGAGAATCAAGGCGCTGGTATTGACCATCGTCCAAGACTAGTGGAGATATCATAATGTCGGTGTCTTTGAAAATTTGATAGGCAATATCCCATATTTTAGTTTTTAGGATTTCGTCAACCATAGATATAACAACCAAAACATCAACATCTGAATCTTCTGTGCTTTCTCCACGCGCTTTTGAACCAAATAAAATGAGGTTAAGCAACTTGCCTTGAGCTTCTTTTTTTACCATTTCCTGAAAAACTTTAAGTGCGCAATTTTCTTGTGAAGATAGTAGTGTCTTATATTTCCCCTGTATGCACATAGCGATTTTAAATCATAAAATTCCAGTAAGTTCAACTAAAATAAGGTGTTTTTACACTACATCTCTAAAGTGGTTGGGTTTGTCCAGACCATTTTTTAGTTTTTTTAAGGTGTAAAATTT
>CAZLRI010000341.1:0-2874 GCA_964561745.1 uncultured Pseudobdellovibrionaceae bacterium
AGCATTATATCTGTTTAAAGTGGTTAGTTCAGACCCATTTTTTGAAACTTAAGCCCATATAATCCATCGACATAATTTCAATTATTTGAATAATTGAAATTATGGTACAAATATCCAAAAGAAAACTATCTAAAGATGTTTTAGCCAAACTTTTTCTCCCCTTTTTTGAAGTAGTTGGGAAGAAATATCAACAAGAAGATTTCAAAATGATTGTTCATGGACTTTTTTCTGAGACTGAACAGGTTATGATCATTAAAAGAATTGCTATTTTATATTTGTTGCTCAAAGATATCGATAACGTAACGATTTCAGATGTTTTAAAGGTTTCTCCGGCAACTATTTGCAGATTTTCGGTAATGCTAAGAACGAATGAGGGTATAGTAACATATTTAAACAAGATAATTAGAAATGAAAAAATGTTCGGTATTTTCGACGACATATTTTTCGAGTTATTTAACCGTCCCGGACGGTATGGAACAAACTGGTCAAATGCTTGGAAAGTAAAGTTTGAGCGTGAAAAAAGAAAGCAAACTGGCCTATAAAAATAATTCAATTATTCAAATAATTGAATTAATAAAAGTAATAGAGAAAAGTTAAGAACTTTCAAAATGGACAATTGTTGTGTGTTTATTAAACACTGTATCAAATAACTTTCCCTTTCCCCCAAACCGTCTCGAAAAACATGCAGAGGGCGTGGATCATATCGACGCTGTAAATAACCATACTTGTCCGCTCTTCTGTGCGGCGCGGATTATTAACGGATAATATTCCTTTTTGATCGTCAAACAGGACTAAATGATACCCCCAATCAGGAAAATGGCGTACTTTATAACCCATTCGTACATAGCTTTTTAAAAGCATTTCATTTTCTTTATCGAATTTATGGACGATAAATTTGATAGAAACTCCCTTATTGAGTGCGTCACGGTTTACCAGCTTGATTTCATCTGGTATAGGTTCACCAATTGAGATAATACAGATTTCCTTTTTAGCGAAAGGAGCCATAGAACAGTAAGTTTTGAAAAACTCGTCTTTTCCGGTCAAAATATCAATTCGGGTATGGGAGTCTTTATGAAGGAGAGTTTCGGATACGTTTATTGCGGATTTGGAAAATCGGTTCAACTCTTTTGTAGTAAAAGAAATAGAGCGGGGGATTGCAACTGAGGGCAGTTCTGCCTGGAATCGGACAGGTGCAGTTTTCAGCTCAATGAGGAATTTATTCTTAACAAGGCCTGAAAGAAGGCGGTAAATTGTTGTTCGGGGAGCGTTTATACCTTTTGCACAAGAAGTTGCAGTGACTGATCCTTGCTGAAGGACAAACAAATATGCTACTGCCTCATGCTTAGTCAGTCCAATTTTTTGAAGCTGTTTTATGGCATTCATACCTATATTGTAACAAAAAAATGTGACAAATACAAGATGTGGATTATACTGGTGCTGTTATCAATTAATAATAAATATGACAGTTGAAGGTTCAATAAAACCAAAGGCAGGTTTTAGATTAACAAACGCAGAAACACATTTGAGTTTTGCAGTCTCGGAGAGATTAATTGCTCAATTTTGCGGTGCGTGTGCGCGTTTAGGAAGTAACAATATCTGCAACGGTTTGAGCGATCCCTTTAATCATCAAGCCAATAATGCATGGTACGGCCTTTGCGAACAAGCAAATGTTGGAGGACAACGAGGTTTAATAAAAGATGAATTTGGCTATAGAAAATTACCCCGTTCATCTTATAAACGAACGCCTGTTTTTATTCCGCAAGATTGGATGGGGAAAACGATTGCGGAAATATATGCAAACTTGGACGATACGGCACGACAGCTTGTCAGATCGGTTTCTCCTGAAAGAGTGCAGATTGAGAAGAGGGGAATAGAAGAAGAACTTAGGAAAGCTCATGAGAGATATCAAGCTAAATGGGAAGCTGGAGAAAAAGATGCAGTTGATTTGAATGAATATCCTTGGTATCCATATGCAGCTGTATTTAGCGAATTTTTTTGTAAACTACCCTTTTCAGATGATTATTTTAATAATAAAGGAATAAATCCTCGCGCGTATCGAGGTTTATATGATTGGGATATAAAACTCAGAGATTATTTAGAAGCTAAAGGAGAAGGGGATGCAATAAAAAACCATAGTGAATTGAGACTTGATCAGACAAGGAAAATGTTTTTTGCAACTATTGATGCTGCAATTGAAGCAGAAGGGTTGTCTTATGAAGAAATTGCCCGATTGAATCATCGACCCGGAGATGATCCATATAGATATGTGCAACTTCATATTTATGTCAAGACGGTATTTGCGAGGCTAAAAGCCCTTGGATTTACCTGGCGAGAATTAACAAGGTAGTTTATGATACTTTTTCTAAAAACGCAGGGAAAAAGAAACGGCTCTGATAACCGGTTAAAATGTGTACTTGATTATTATTTTCTGGAGTACCGGGAAATACTTGAATATTTTTAGGACCCAGAAACCGCGGTTGAAATGAATTTGCTTGTCGGACAATAGTTCCGTAAACCATCTGTGTTTGTCCAGGAACACTATTTCTCATATACTCCGTAATTATAGGGGAACCATCAATAGGAAATCTCGTTGAGTGGGGAAGAGCCTCTCTTCTTTGACTTTTCGCAGTTTTCATTCCTTTTTGGATGCCTAACTCTTCTAAGGTCAATGTGTTTGGAGGATGTGTAGATATTGCAAATTCTATCGCTTCGCAATTTGCACCAATTTGGTGTGGAAGAGTTTTTGGCCTCAGCGCTGCCAGTTCATAGGTAACCAGAAGAATGCGTTGTGTAAAATGTGGAGCATTGCTAGTTGTTAGGCCGCAGACATACAGATGCATAGGTCTTACTATTCCATCTTCTCCTTGGTGTCTT
>CAZLRI010000342.1:0-2874 GCA_964561745.1 uncultured Pseudobdellovibrionaceae bacterium
GTAAACCACAGCATACTCAGGATAGGCGGCGTTTATGGGTTGGATGGGCCCCCCCATCTGGGTTTGAATAAAGCTATTAGTGATGCAGTATATCGCAATGAGCCTCCTGTTCTAAGGGGAACTGGAAAGGCAAAAAGAAATTATATCTGTGTGTTAGATGTCGCTCAATGGATAGAGAGCCTGACACGAAGGTATGGCCATGAGAAAGGAAATATTGAAGAAACACTTTATCTTTGCTCTACTGAAATAATGACCATTGAGGAGTATTTGCAGGCAATATCCGATATTGTTTTGAAAAACGGGGAAATCATAAGAACAGAAGGGGCTGATGCAATGGATATGATTATTAATCCATCGAAACCCCCTTTCAGTTTGCGAACATTCAGAGGATATTTAGAATCACTTATATAGTTTTATGAAAGGTACAAAAGGACATCCTGAATTAATGAAAACAAAACGTGGTTTTTACCAGTACCATCCGCTGCCGTCAGATGATGAGCTTCAGGAATATTATGCGAACAAATATTATCAGCAGGGGCTTGGAAGCTATGCTGTTTCCTATACAGATGAAGAAATACAATACTTTAAATTAAAGGCCTGGTTAATTTATACAAAAGTCTCTCAACTTGTGGATATAAAGAAAGAAAAAAGATTTATCGATATCGGCTGCGGAGAAGGCTGGGTGCTTAATGAGTTCAGCAAAAAAGGACATTGTGTGCAAGGACTTGATTTCAGTAAATATGGCATTGAAAAATTTCATCCCCATCTTTTAGGTTTTTTTGAACAGGGGAATGTATTTGAATTGCTTAACAAAAAAACAGAAAACGGGATTAAGTATGACGTCCTGCTGCTTGCAAATGTCATAGAACATGTAGTTGATCCTGCAAATCTTCTGAAGAAAATCAAGAAACTTATGACTCAAGATTCCTTGCTTATTATAGTTGCTCCCAATGATTTCTCACCGCTGCATGAGTATTTGATTTCCCATGGAATTATCACTAAAAAATTCTGGCTTGGTTACCCGGATCATCTTTCTTATTTCAATAAGGAAAGCATGACTAACCTCCTTATTGATATGGGGTTTAAACTTAATGCTGTCATTGCAGATAATCCAATAGATTTAAACTTGCTTAACGATAACTCAAATTACATAGAAAATCCACCAAAAGGGAAAAAAACGCACTATTTCAGGGTTAGGACTGATAATTTTCTCGCAAGCTTGGATAGAGTTAAGCTTTTAGAACTATATGAAGTCCTCGGTTCTATGGGAGTCGGAAGGGACCTGAACTATTACTGTTCTCTTGTAAAATGAAAATTTGTATTTTTTCAGATATCCACGGCAATGGCCCTGCATTTAATGCGGCTTATGGGATGATCACTTCCGAGAAAGCGGATATAAATATATTCCTGGGCGATTTATGCGGATATTATTATGACCAGATGGAGATATTGGACAGATTAACAGCCATCCCGAAACTTTCAGCGGTAAAGGGCAATCATGACCATATTTTTTTAGGCATAATAAGCGGGGATAGCGAACTGGGCGTGACATATATGAAAAAATATGGCTGCTCTATGGAGAATCTCTTGAATAATGATACTACCGGACTTGTTCGTTGGCTTTCAGGATTACCGGAGTCATGCGCTGTTGCTGACACGGCGATGTCATGTTATCATGGCAGCCCGTGGGATTTAATGGAAGGTTATGTATATCCTGATTCAAGGCTTGACCGTTTTCTCGACTATCCGGAACTTTACTTTCTGCTGGGGCACACGCATTATCCTATGGTTAGACGTATAGGGGATAAATTTATTATCAATCCCGGCTCTCTCGGACAGCCGCGAAATGGCGGCTGGCCGACTTATGCAGTGCTTGATTATCATTCTATGAAAGTCTCCATAAAAGAAGTAATTTATGATAAGAGCGAGTTGCTTAGGCGGATAGAAAAAGTTGGCGGTGATAATGCCTATTTAAAAAGTATTCTTGGCAGGCAGGCCTAAAATGACAGGCGATAAAAGTTCTACAGGAAATATTCTTTATCCTACAATTCTGGTAACCGGTTGCGGCGGCGATATAGGGTTAGGGATAGGCCGTACATTAAAGATGTCAGAATTTTGTGAGCGTGTAATAGGCTGCGATGTCCATAGCGCTCATCCGGGTATTTTTATTTTTGATGAATGCGAGGTAGTCCAAGGGGCTGATTCAGAGAATTTTCTTGAGACCATTTCTGAAACTATTATTAGACACTCCGTAGATTTAATAATTCCCACATCTGAGCCTGAACTGAGATTTTTTCATGATAAACAGTTGTTAAGTTTTATTAATAGGGCGTCAGTCCTTGTCCCCAATAATGAGGCAATGACAGTAGGTCTTGATAAGCTGAAAACCGCGGATTTTCTAAAATCTATTAACCTTCCGTATCCGTGGACAAAGGTTGTTAAAGAAGGTCTCCCGGCAGAATTTCCGTGTATTATTAAAAGCAGATATGGTTCAGGCAGCCGCGATGTTCAGTTGGTGCATGAAGAGCTGGCAGAGGGTTTTTCCCGTAGGAGACCTGAACATATATGGCAGGAATATCTCCAGCCGGACACTCAGGAATATACTTGCGGGCTTTACCGCTCCAAAGACGGTGATATAAGAACGATTATATTCAGAAGACAGCTAAAATATGGAGTCACATCTTTCGGCACAGTGACTGATAATGCAGAGATAGTAAATGTTTTGTTCAAAATAGCAAAGGCGCTTGAGTTATGCGGCAGCATTAATGTGCAGTTGAGATTAACTGACAGGGGGCCGGTTGTTTTTGAAATCAATCCAAGATTTTCAAGCACGGTTGTCTTTCGTCATATGCTGGGATTCGAAGACCTGATATG
>CAZLRI010000343.1:0-2857 GCA_964561745.1 uncultured Pseudobdellovibrionaceae bacterium
ATCAACCGAATCTTGTTTCAAAACCCAAACAAGCTTCTGTTGAACAAACACTAGGGGGAAAATATGGCAAAGCTCATTGGCGTATTATTATGTGGTTGTGGTCATAGGGATGGTTCTGAAATTCATGAAGCTACTTTAACTCTTTTGGCAATTAGCATGCTTGGTGCAGAGTATGTCTGTTTTTCCCCGAATGGTAATCAAACTAAAGTTATTAATCATCAAAATTCAAAACCCGAAAACGAATCCAGAAATATGATTTTTGAATCTGCAAGGATCTCAAGGGGAAAAATGCGCGAGTTATCAACTGTGAAAACATCTGATATTGACGCGCTGATTATTCCCGGAGGGCAGGGCGCAGCGCTCAATCTTTCGGATTTTTTGTTTAAGGGCGTTAACTGCCAAGTTGAGAAAGAGACCAAACGTTTGATTCTTGAAATGATTAAAGCCAAAAAGCCGATTGGCGCTATATGTATAGCTCCGGCAACACTTGCCAAAGCTTTAGAGAAGAGTGGAATATCAGCCAAGCTTACAATTGGGAATGATAAAGATGTTGCTGCTAAAATAGAGCAGATGGGCGCAAGGCATGAAGTATGTAGTGTATCTGAGTGTGTTGTAGATCATGAAAATAAAATTGTTACAACTCCTGCTTATATGATGGCAAAGAATGTAGGCGAGGTGTGGGCTGGTATTGAAAAATTGGTAAAAGCGGTAATAGAAATGATGTAAATGGTGTGTTGTTTGAAATGCTGTAGATGGGTTGCTAGCAGTTCATAATACTCTAAATTATGGTCACGCTCAGAGCAGCCAATAGTATCTTCGCTACGGTGATCTTCTTCAAACGCCAGAAGATCACCTGCCCTTAGCCATCGCTATTTTTATGGGCTTGGATGGCGATGGCTTCGGATGCCGCTCAAATACTCTTGTCTGCTCTGAAAATGTTGGTATCAACAAGTATTATGAACTGCTAGATATAGGAGTGGATATGCTTAAACTAAGAATAGTATGTGTGGGACGTGTGAAATCTAAACCAGTGCAGGATTTGATCAAAGATTATTCTTCGCGCATATCTCACTATTTTCCAATAGAGGTAATTACAGTAAAGGATGGGGCAAGCACTCTAAAATCAATGAAAGCAGGTGATCTTTTTGTAGTCTGTGATGAAAAAGGGGATCAAAAGACATCAGCTGAATTAGCAGTGTTTATCAAAACAAACCAGAAAAATAATATTAACAGAATAATTTTTTATATTGGCGGACATGAAGGTGTGGAGCATGTAGTAAAAAAACAAGCGCATAAGATGTTGTCTTTATCAAAGATGACTTTTCCACATGAGTTTGCGCAAGCTATTCTTTTGGAACAGATCTATCGTGCGTGTACTATTATAAATGGAGAATCTTATCATAAGTAAATTTATGGATAAACATGAAGTAGCACAAATATTGTATGAGGTAAGCCAGATATTTGAGATTCAGGGCGAGAATCCCTTTAGGGTTCGGGCTTATCAAAACGCAGCAAGAATTATCGAAGGTCTGTCAGATGATTTGGAGCTCTTGGTTAAGAGCGAAGGGCTTATTAAACTTCGGGGCATTGGACCTAATCTTGCGGCGCATATAAAGGAGCTGGTTTTAACAGGACGGCTAAAAGAATATGAACAGATGCTGCGAGGTATTCCTGAAGGTTTGTTTGATATGTTAAAGATACATGGGCTGGGACCAAAGAAGGTCGGGGCATTATGGCGTGAACTATCGATCGCCAGCATCGGCGAATTGGAATATGCATGTAAGGAAAACCGGCTTATTGAATTGCCGGGATTTGGTGAAAAGACGCAGACTAAAATTCTAAGAGGTCTAGAATTTCTAAAACGGTTTGAAGGCAGATACCTTTATTCTGAAGCTAAAATCATGGCAGATGAATTATTGCAGGCGATGCAACGTCATAAAGATGTTATTAAAGCTGAGATTGCAGGCTCTATAAGGAGATGTAAAGAAACAGTAAAAGATATTGATCTTTTAATAGCAACGAAAAAGCCGAAAGTTGTTAGTAAAAAATTTATATCTTTGCCGCATGTGGATAGCGTAACAGCAGAGGGCGAAACAAAGACATCGGTAATATTATATAATGGGCTCGCAGTTGATCTGCGTGTTGTTTCAGAAAAAGAGTTTCCATATGCTCTTCATCATTTTACAGGCAGTAAAGAGCATAATGTGGCGATGCGATCTCTTGCAAAAAAACAAGGTGTAAAGATGAATGAATATGGTTTGTTTAAGGGAACCGAGCTTCTAAAGTGCAAGGATGAAGTAGAAATTTATAAAAGGTTGGGTCTTGCATTCATTCCTCCTGAATTGCGTGAAGATCAGGGGGAAATTGAGGCTGCGCGAAAAGATGAATTGCCGGATCTTATAACTGAAAATGACATCAAAGGAATTTTTCATGTTCATAGCACATGGAGCGATGGCAGAGACAGCATAGAGGCTATGGCTAGCGCAGCAAAAAATCTTGGGTATAAATATATTGGTATCTCTGATCATAGCCAGTCAGCTCAATACGCAGGAGGGTTACAGATAGAAGAAATAAAAAAACAACATAAAGAAATTGATAAAATAAATAAAAGGAATAAGGGCTTAAAAATTTTAAAAGGCGTGGAATCAGATATTTTACCAGATGGCTCTCTTGATTATCCGGATTCTGTTTTGGAGTTGTTTGACTTTGTTATTATTTCAGTTCACTCACAATTTAACATGAGCGAAGATAGAATGACTGAAAGGATTATAAAAGCCATGCAAAATCCTTACACCTCTATTTTGGGGCATCCCACAGGCAGACTTTTGCTGGCAAGAGATGCTTATGCTGTAAATAT
>CAZLRI010000344.1:0-2849 GCA_964561745.1 uncultured Pseudobdellovibrionaceae bacterium
AGGGGAATTAATATCGTGAATGCCAAAATTTGCCTCAACTTATTGAGAAGTTACGTGGGGAAACGTCCCCTGATCATCTCAGCGATCTTTACTCCAGAAAGAGAATTATGTGGAGGAGTAATGATCTGATTAAAACTTTGTTCAATTCCATTTTTATTTATAAAAGTTCCATCCTGTTCCAGATGAGTTGTTTGTGGAAGCACAATATCAGCATAATTATTATTAATATCATAAAACGGTGTTATCAATATTATAGTAGAACCGGATTTTTTAACTGCTGTGATTTCTTCTTGCAACAGCTCTCCTAAAACAAACCAGACGCTAATATCAGATGAGGTATCGATCTTTTTATCAGAGAGCTTTATAACACTGTTTGTGTTTGGGTTCATGTCAGAATCTCTTAATATATCATCCTTAAAATTCGGATCATTCTTTTTGCCGGTTATAAAAATATTGTTAGATTTGATCTGCTCATGAAAGAATTTATAAAATGCCTCATTTTCTTCTTTTGTTGCCTGTGCTGATAGGACCAGCCCGATATTTTTTGGATCAACCGATTTTAGAATGATATTTATTTTTGAAAAAGCATCATCCCAGTTGGTTTTGAAAAATGTATTATCGCTTTTTAATAACGGCGACAAAATTCTTTTATCTGGATTTAAATTTTTATAAAACAAAGAACCATAATCACACATCCATGTTTTATTAACAGCATTATTCTCTCTTGGGCGCCAGCGATATATAATGTTATCATGATGATCTACATATATATTGCATCCAGTTGCACACCCGTTGCATATGGAAGAATCGGTTTTTAAAAACCAAACCCTTTTTTTAAATCTAAAATCAATACTGGTTAATGCACCCACTGGGCACAGATCTACTGTGCATAGAGAGTACTGATTATTAAGCTCATTGCCAGGAAATATGCTTATTCTGGTTCTATCGCTTCTTTCTTCAAAAGAGAGTTCATTGGTTTTTGTTATTTCTTTGCAGAATCTTATACATCTTGAGCACTCAATGCATCTTTCAGCATCCATTATAATATGCTGACCAACTTTTAGCATCTTTGGTTTATTAACTTTTTGCTCTTTGAAACGTGATTGTTTAAGCGAATAATCAAAATAATAATTCTGAAGTTTGCACTCGCCGGCTTTGTCGCAAACAGGGCAGTCTAATGGGTGGTTTATCAGTATGAATTCCAACACAGATTGCCTGTGTTTTTGTATGAGTTCTGAATCTGTGCTGATATTCATCCCATCAGAGACAATCTCTTTGCAGGATATCACAGGTTCTTGTCTGCCTTTTATCTCTACTGCGCAAATACGACAGTTACCAGATATTGATAAACATGGATGATAGCAGAAATGAGGGATCTCTATTCCTGCTTCTTTAGCTGCTTCAAGAATAGTGATACCATCTTTTACAACTATTATTTTTCCATTTATTATTATCTTTGCCATAATTTAATTCTTAAACGGACATCTGCCTAATGCCACATGTTTCTTAAATTCATCTTTAAATTTTATTACAAATGATATGACAGGAGCTGCCAAAGCATCAGCAAAAACACAGATTGTTTTGCCCTTAAGGTTTTTAGCCAAGTCAATTAACAGGTCAATGTCATCTTCTGATCCTTTGCCCTGTTCAATCCTGTCACAGATTTTTTTTATCCAGCCGGTTCCTTCTCTGCATGGAACACACTGCCCACATGATTCATGATGATAAAATTTAGCAATATCAGCCAAAACCTGAACCATACAGGTGTTGCTGTCAATAACGATCATTCCTCCTGAGCCAAGCATGCTTTGGGTTTCTTCAAATGATTCATATGATATCGAGCTTCTCAAAGCCTCGGCAGCTGTCAGCACAGGGACCGATGTGCCTCCGGGAACTACAGCCTTTATTGCCCTTTCCTGAATTGTCCCATCTGTTAGTTCAGCTAGAAATTTTGCAACCGGCATTCCCATGATAACTTCATATACGCCGGGTTTTGCAACATGACCACACACGCTGATTAGTTTTGTTCCTTTGCTTATCTTTGTTCCAATTCTAGCAAAAGCATCTGCACCGTTGTTTATTATGAACGGAAGATTAGCTATTGTTTCAACATTATTGACTATTGTTGGAGAATCAAACAACCCTGACACAGCTGGAAAGGGCGGTTTAATACGCGGATAACCTTTAAAACCCTCAACTGAGTTAAGTAAGGCAGTTTCCTCTCCGCAGATATAAGCGCCAGCACCTCTGTATATATGAAAGGTTAGGTCAAAATCGGATTTTTTGATGTTATTGCCGATAAAACCTTCTGTCCTTGCTTCATTCAGGGCACTGAGTAAATTTTCCATCTGTCGCACATATTCGCCTCTGAAATATACATATGCCTTGTGCGCTCCTATTGCATAAGCAGCAATGATTGCGCCTTCAATTATAAGATGAGGATCTTTTTCAATGATTGAGCGATCTTTAAATGTGCCGGGCTCACTTTCATCTGCATTAATGACAAGATACACTGGTTTTTTATTTTCCTTTGGCAAAAACTCCCATTTCTTTCCAGTTGGGAAACCAGCGCCACCTCTGCCACGCAGCCCGGAATTTTTTACCTCTTCAATAACTTTTTGCGGATCCATGCTAAAAAGCTTATCAAGAGATCTGTAAGCGTTGTTTTGCAAAGCCACCTTAATTAAGTGGCAGTCTTTAATAGAAAAATTTTTTGAAACAATCTTTTGCATGTTAATTACGCCCTCAACATCATAATTCCCTCTTCCTTGTGTGGAGGGTAAGGGAGGGGAGATGATATAGCCCCCGCAAAACAAAATGACCAACTCTGCACATGAGTAATAAGAGAG
>CAZLRI010000345.1:0-2840 GCA_964561745.1 uncultured Pseudobdellovibrionaceae bacterium
ACAACATCCTCCATTCACCTCCATTAAAAGCAAATCTCTCTTATCACTCATGTGCGGAGTTGGTCATTTTGTTTTGCGGGGGCTATAGTAAAAATTTCTTCCCCCTTGGAAACTGTGTTGCAATTGCTTTTTGTTGTCATCCTCGCCCCCGACAAAAACACTCGAGGATAAACTCCAGCGGGGATCCAGAACGTGTTGATTTTACTGGATTCCTGCCTGAGCAGGAATGACAAAAAAGAGCAAAAAAGCAATTGCAACACAGTCTCTTGATGGGGGGAGTCTCAGCCAGAGGCTGAGAGATAGGGGTGACAAGCGCCCCAACTAGTCATTATGAAAAGTTACAGCACAGGTATAGACAGATACATGACATCGCTCCCATTAGATCTTCATAAACTAAAGATGGAGATTGAAGGGTATGCAAGAAATTATGGTCTGGATTTTTTTGACGTTATATTTGAAGTGCTTGACTGGAACCAGTTAAATGAAGTTGCTTCATATGGCGGTTTTCCCAACCGATATCCACACTGGCGGTTTGGTATGGAATATGAAGAACTATCCAAGAGCTATTCATACGGGTTATCTAAAATATATGAAATGGTTATAAACAACGACCCGTGTTATGCGTATTTATTACATTCCAACGGTATAGTGGACCAGAAGCTTGTTATGGCGCATGTATATGCACACTGCGATTTCTTTAAGAACAATATCTATTTTTCTCACACAAACCGGAAGATGATGGATGAGATGGCAAATCATAAGACAAGGATATTGCGCCATATTGATAAACAAGGGCAGGAAGCTGTGGAGAATTTTATTGATGCGTGTTTATCTCTGGATACATTAATTGACTATCATGCAAGTGCTATAAAAAGAAGAAAAGCAAAAGCTGAGCCAGATGAAAAAGTTGTTCGAAGGATGCGCACAAGCCGACCGTATATGGAAAATTATGTAAACCCGGAAGATTTTATTAAAGATCAGGAGCGGTGGCTTGAAGATGAACGAAAAAAAGAAAAGAACTTTCCGGAAAATCCTGAAAGGGATGTGTTGCTGTTTCTTTTAGAAAAAGCACCAATGGAGATATGGGAAAGGGATATTTTATCAATTATTCGCGAAGAAACTTATTATTTTGCTCCTCAGGGTCAGACAAAGATAATGAATGAAGGTTGGGCGGTTTTTTGGCACTCAAAGATCATGACAGAAAAAGCATTAAAGGACAGCGAGCTAATTGATTATGCAGATCATCATTCAGGAACAGTTGCAATGATGCCCGGAGGATTAAATCCATATAAAATTGGTTTTGAGCTTTTTAAGGATATAGAAGACAGATGGAATAAGGGAAAGTTTGGCAAGGAATATGAAGAATGTGACAATATGGTTGAGAGAAAAAATTGGGATAGAAAGATGGGGCTTGGAAGGGAAAAGATTTTTGAAGTCAGAAAAATTTATAATGATGTAACTTTTATTGATACATTTTTAACACCTGAGTTTTGTCAGGAACACAAACTGTTTGTTTATGCATATGATCTAAATTCAGGTGAGATGAAAATAGCAACCAAGGCATTTGAAACAATTAAGAAAAAACTTTTATTTCAGCTAACCAATTTTGGTCACCCGATTATTAATGTCATAGATGCTAATTATAAAAACCGGGCAGAACTTCTTCTTAATCATGTTTATGAAGGAGTTGATCTTCGAATGGATTATGCAAATGAAACTTTGAAAAATCTTTATAAGATATGGAAAAGACCTGCTAATATTAAAACAATAGTGGCAGGTGTTCCTAAAGTTTTAGGTTTTGACGGTCAGAATTATACTGAAGAAAGATTGTGAGAATAAGGGCTGTTTTCCTCGTTTCAGCGATTTTATTAGACCTCTTGTATAATTCAAGTAATACCAAATCCAAGAAATAATTGTGGCTTGTCATTACCCAACTTGATTGGGTAATCCAGTCTTTTTTCAAAATCTCCGGTCAACATATTCTGAATTTGATCTTAAGAAAAGTTATAAAAATCAGCAAACGTCTTTTGTTGGTATCTTTTTCACATTCGCTTGACACTTTGGACGCATCTCTTTAGTTCTTGTAAAGCATATATGAGTGGTTTATAGACCACGTAAATATAGGCAATTCAAGCATAATTAGGAGACTTCCAAGTTATATGAAAACATTCAAATGGGATCGCTATATGATTGATAAACGCGGCTTAGCAAATGCGATCATTGAGCAAATGAAGAGGGTTTAATTTATGGCAAATAACTTAAATACAACCAAAGAGCAGGAGCGTGCCGAACTGCATCGCGCCATCTGGCAGATCGCCAATGATTTGCGTGGAAGCGTGGATGGCTGGGACTTCAAACAATATGTTTTGGGAATGCTTTTTTATCGCTTCATCAGTGAAAACCTCGCCAGCTACATCAATGAAGACGAACTGCGCACGGCAATTGATGAGATCGTGGCTGGTTTGGAGGGTGCGAAGTAATATGAAAAACGACGAAACAAAAAACGAAATAATCATTTATACGGGCGGTAACGGTCAGTCGAGTATAGAAGTGCGAATGCAGGGCGAAACAGTATGGCTCACCCAAAAACAGCTCGCCGAGCTTTTTGACACGACTAAACAAAATATCAGCCAGCATATAATTAATATCCTCAAGGAAGGCGAATTACAGACAGATTCAGTTGTAAAGAATATATTGACAACTGCCGATGACGGAAAAAAATACCAGACAGATCATTACAATCTGGATATGATTATTTCTCTAGGATATCGCATCAATTCGCGCATCGCTATGTCAATTTCAATGCAATAATCCCCAAAAATTTCAATTGAATATTCCCC
>CAZLRI010000346.1:0-2829 GCA_964561745.1 uncultured Pseudobdellovibrionaceae bacterium
CAGATGGTTTTATCGGAAGCCATCTAACAGAGAAATTATTAGATGAAAATTGCAGCGTAAAAGCATTTGTTTATTATAATTCTTTTAATTCATTCGGCTGGCTGGATTCTTTTCCAAAATCTAAGTTAGATAATATTGAAATATTTCCCGGAGATGTAAGAGACCCTAACGGGGTCAGGAAGGCAGTTCAGGATGTAGATATTGTTTTTCATTTGGCTGCGCTTATAGGTATCCCCTTCAGCTATCATTCCCCTGATAGTTATGTTGACACAAATATTAAAGGGACATTGAACATCCTCCAAGCCTCAAGAGATGCGGGAATAGAAAAAGTATTAGTAACATCTACTTCTGAAGTTTACGGCACAGCGCAACATGTTCCCATAGATGAAAAACATCCTAAACAGGGACAATCGCCTTACTCAGCGACAAAGATCGGAGCGGATGCTATAGCGGAATCATTTTACAAAAGTTTTGGTTTGCCTGTTGTTATTGTAAGACCTTTCAATACTTATGGGCCGCGCCAGTCAGCAAGGGCGGTGATACCAACAATAATAACTCAGTTGTTAAATAGAAGCTTTGAGATTCACATTGGTTCACTCCATCCGACGAGAGATCTAAACTATGTGAATGATGTTTGCAAGGGATTTATTTGCCTTTCTCAATGTAATGAAGCTGTTGGCAGGGAAGTTAATATAGGTTCTGGGAAAGAGATATCTATTGAAGGCCTCGCAAAAGAGATTATAGACATAATAAATCCTGATGCTAAAGTAGTTTCTGAGGATTTAAGAAAAAGGCCGGAGAAAAGTGAAGTAGAAAGATTACTTTGTGATAACGGTTTAATCCAAAAGCTCACGGGGTGGAAACCTGAGGTCTCCTTGAGAGATGGCTTAATGAAAACAATAGAGTGGTTTAAAAATCCGCATAATCTCCAGCGCTATAAATGGGATATATATAATGTCTGAGCCTGTCGCCAAAAGGATGATTTCTCTGTCGGAACCGGAGATTTCAGGCAATGAATGGAAATATATCAAAGAATGCCTTGATACCGGATGGGTTTCATCTGCCGGCAAATATGTAAATAAGTTTGAAAAAATGACGGCTGATTATGTGGGTACAAAGTATGCCGTTGCTGTGGTTAACGGCACCGCTGCAATTCATTTAAGCCTTTTGACCTGCGATGTTAAGCCTGATGATGAAGTAATTGTGCCGACACTTACATTTATAGCGCCTGTGAATACTGTAAGATATTGCAATGCTGTGCCTGTATTTATGGATTGCGAGCCAGAAACGCTTTGCATTGATGTCCAGAAGACCTCTGACTTTATATCCAAAAAGTGCGAGCAGAGGAGGGATGGATATACATACAATAAAGGGACAGGAAGAAGGATAAAGGCAGTAATCCCTGTTCATATATTCGGGCATCCTGTTGATATGAATCCGCTCCTTGAGGTATGTAAAAGAAATAATATAGATATTATTGAAGATGCAACAGAAAGCCTCGGCTCGGAATATAAAGGCAAAAAAACCGGCTCGTTCGGAGCGGCGGGATGTTTTTCATTCAACGGCAATAAGATTATTACAACAGGCGGCGGAGGAATGGTTGTAACAAATAATGGTAATATTGCAAAAAAAGTAAGGCATCTTAGCACACAGGCAAAGAAAGATAATTTTGAATATGACCACGATGAAATCGGATACAACTACAGACTGACAAACATGCAGGCAGCTATGGGGCTGGCGCAGATGGAGCGTATTCAGGAGTTCGTTAATATAAAGAGAAGGAATGCTTCGATATATTCCGCTTTGCTGTCAGAGGTGAAAGATGTGAAATTCCTGTGGGAAAATGCGCAGGTTAAAAGCAATTTCTGGTTTTATACCATAAAAGTTGCAAAGCGGCATAAGAAGAAATTGATTAATTATCTCCTGTCAAAAAATATTCAGGTCAGGCCTGTCTGGAAGCTGATACACACTTTGCCGATGTATAAGGGCTCGCAAACTTACAGGATTGAGAATGCAGTTAAAGCCTATGAGACCTGCATAAATCTCCCATGCAGTTTATCGCTCGGCAAAAAAGAAATAGAGTACGTCGCCGGAAATATCAGGGATTATTTCTCAAGGCTGTAATTTTTCAACATGGAAAAGATTGTTTTATTGGGAGGGGGGGGGCACGCAAAGGTCTTGATAGACTTAATAAAAACCTCTGGAGAGTACGAAATTATAGGGATTTTAGACTCGCAGCTTAAAATAGATACTCACATTTTTGGAATCCCTGTGTTAGGTAAAGATGATTTGCTCCCACAATTATATAAAGAAGGTGTTAATAATGTCTGTATCGGGATTGGAAGCACTAAAGATAACAGTAAAAGAAAAATGTTATACGAAAAAGTTAGACAAATCGGTTTTTTAGTGCCATTCTTAGTTCATCCTAAATCTATGCTTTCAGAAATGACAGAAATAGCTGATGGTGCGCAGATAATGGCAGGGGCAATTATTCAGACAGACAGTTCAATCGGTCAAAACACGATTATAAATACAGGAGCTATAATTGAGCATGACTGCAAGATTGGGAGTCATGTGCATATATGCCCCGGCGCAACGCTGTCTGGAGGCTGCCTTATCGGCGATGGGGCTTTCATAGGAGCAGGCGCAACGGTGATGCAGGGAATAAAGATGGGCAGCAATGCCGTTGTTGGAGCCGGAGCGGTGGTAATCAATGATATCATGGACAATTCTACAGTAGTGGGTGTGCCTGCAAAATGAGAACATTTATCATTGCAGAGGCAGGAGTTAACCACAATGGTTCTATAGATATAGCTAAAAAACTCATTG
>CAZLRI010000347.1:0-2825 GCA_964561745.1 uncultured Pseudobdellovibrionaceae bacterium
TTCCTCCGGCTCTAGGTCATAAACCAAATACTTCTCGTCACGTTCATTCAAGTCGCTTAACCCATCCGCTACCATAAATGAAAAACGTAGTACTTCGCCTATTTTCATCTTCCCTACATTCTCGATATTATGAAGAACTTTTAAAGGTAACATTATAAAGTTATCAGAGTTCAAATCTGACAGGTCTATCCGTTGTCCATAAGTGATCGTGTTCAAGTCTTTAATCCATTGATCCGTTAAAGGTAATGATTTGCATTCTAATATAAACTCCGATGCTTCAAAAAAAAGTGAACGCTCTATAAAGTCATTCACGGACATGTCGAAAGTAAAGGGGGTTAAAAGTTCCATTTAGCTGGTTTGTATTGGGGTTTAACTTTAGTCAACGGTGCAAGGGCATACCTTATCCCGTCAATGCAATGATTATTCTTGTCGATAATATCAGGTAAAATATCGCCTGTTCGTTTGTCTGTCTTGTACGAGTACAACCGGAATTCCTCGGCCGTATGCTTGCAATCGGCGTGGATCACAACCTGTTCAAACGAACGTATAAAGCTGATCCCGTCCTCAACTGAACCCTTCCAGTTGGATACTGATTCGATTTTAAAATGTTCACCCTTCATGTAGTTTACCAACTCAGGCCTTGCTCTGTCGGCTCTTACCATGAAGCTACGAACCTGGGGCATCTTGTCCCACATTGCCGGGGTGTCTTTTATCTCGCATCCGATCTTGTATAACTCATTTCTGATATAAAGACGGTCATCCTTTATGTAGACTTTTATTAAAGTATTCGGGTCTTGTGAGAATCCCCAATCAGCTCCAAACAGGGGGTCGCCAAAAGAATCGTCAACATCAAATGAACTTACAATATATTTGCCTTTAAATATCTGTGCATCTGAATGTGCTCTCACCTCGCCAAGCCAGATATGGGCATACGATTCATAGTCTATTCGCTTCAAGTATTCAGCTTCATCAATAGTCTCCTGTGAACAATCAAAGTTTTTTAGATAGTCAACTTTTCGAACAAGAGTTTTTGGCGGGGTGTTTAATATAAATCTTTGATAAACCGGGTCGGTTACTAAATCGGGATTGAAAGATATAATAATCTTGCTTCCTGATTTTCTTATTGTCGGTATAAGGATTGACCATGAACGCTCTGATACTGAATGACTTTCTTCTACCCAGCAAACATCTGCACCCTCAAAGGATTTTAACGAATCAATAGTCATTCCATTCAGCCCCTTGAAAACGAACTCTGAACCATTTAAGCCTATTATCGTTGTCCGTTGTATATCAAAAGCATAATTTAAACCAAGAAGCTCGATTTGATTTGATAAAAGCCTGAGTACAGAATCACTAATCGAGTTTTGAATTTCACGGGCGCAAAGGATTAGACTATTCGAGTGCTTCATCGAAAAGCCAATAAGGGATCGGGCGATTTCCCACGATTTACGCCCGGCACGACCACCATAGTAGACCATGTATCTGTATGATAGGTTTGATTCATACAGCTCTACAAAGTCCTCTGTCGTAGTTAACTGTGCATTCATTTTTTGATAGTTACTTCAAAGCCTGTTATCTTTTCTCCATCTGTTATGACATCAATCGACTGTTTAGACTTCCCAAACCCCCTATCTAGCAGCTCCTGTGCTGCTCTTACATCACCTTTTGTAGCTTTTGCCCTTAGTGCTGCTAATATCGCATCCAAAGCCGTCTTTCCGTCTTTCTCCTCGTTCAGTATCTTAGCGATTGCGTCACGCAAGTTTGGCATCTTGGGGCGGCCTTTTGGGTTGCCGCTTTCACCTTTGTGAAATGGCATTAAGTTTTCGGGTGCTCCTCCTTTTCGTGCCATCGTATTACTGTTTATTTACTGTTATACCGTTCTTTTTTATTATCAATGTCGGGTCAAATTTTTTCATTCGATCAATTATGATTTGGCAGTATTTGGGGTCTATTTCCATCCCGCAAATTTAAACAAATTTCATAACGATGTCAAATACTGAATTGAATCCGGGTCTTATAGTTTAAATTTTTCAAAATAAAACTTAGCGTCCCAGCCAACTTCTTTAACTAATCCAAATCGGATTGCATTCCTATACGAGGCTGTTTGATAAAGTCTTGGTATAGAAAAATCAATTTGGTCTCTAAATTGAGCGACCGACATTGAGTGTTTATAGTTGTTGCATTGTGGACAGGAGGGGAAAAGATTTTCAACTGTGTCCCTTTCGGGGTGTTCTTGAACTTTTGATCCCGGTAACCTGACTAAAGGCTCCACGTGGTCTATGTGCATATGTTTTTCGGTTGATGTAAGCACACCTTTTTCCAAAGATTTTTCAGATTTTATCTCGATTGATCTTCATTGATATAATTTTTTGATTTATACGCCGTTTGCTATTCACGAATGTACACACTAAGCAACCTCAAACCCCGACCGTTGCCGTTGTTTCTTTCATATTGATAGATTCTCCTGATAGCAGGCTGTTGAAATAAGGGATCAAATCCTTTAACATTGTATACTTTGCTATTAGCAAACAGCTTAAACAAGCTCCGATTTATCAATGTCTTTTAATTTCAAAAGGTGTTTAATCATTAAATCAAAAGCATCGTCCGACACATTAAATCGAAGTTCCTCAATTGTTCGCTGTCTGACAATATCACCCTCATTTGTTAATAAGTATTTTGGTTTGTCAACTAAGAAAATAAGTTCATGAAACCTTTTATAAGTTTCTTCGCCATTTTTATTTTTTTCCTTTGAATAAAAAATGTTTGTTTTGATTGATAGTAAATGATTCATAATTAATTAGTATTAAATTGTTTATAATTAAAAG
>CAZLRI010000348.1:0-2815 GCA_964561745.1 uncultured Pseudobdellovibrionaceae bacterium
ATTTAATTATTATTGATTTAAATAGATGAAAATTAAATTGTCAAAGCACTAGTAGAACGGTAATATTATCGATGCCACGATTTGTTTTTGTCATTTCAACTATTTGACCGCAAGCAACTGCGAGTACTCCAAAATTGCTCCATCATGCTATTGTACAATTATCTGTTTGACCATTGTAAGGCAATGGTTTAGAATGGTTCCATGAAAATAAAACGTAATATTATCAATCAGTTGGTTGAAGAATTATCGGAACCAAAAACATCAATTTTCCTTGGTGCAAGGCAGGTTGGAAAAACAACGCTATTGCATGATATCGAGGTAATAGCTCAAAAGAACGGAAAAAAAACTGCGTTCTACAATCTTGAATCAAGTTCTGATCTCATGAAACTCTCCGGCGATCAGCAGTCTGTCATAGATCAAATTTTATCAAGTGGTGATGTGGTTTTTATTGATGAATTTCATTATCTCAAAAACGCCTCTAAAATTTTCAAGTCCATTTACGATCAAAAAGCACCTGTGAAAATATTTGCTTCAGGATCTTCATCGATGGAAATCCACAAACACCTGAAAGAAAGCCTTGCTGGCCGTTTTTACAAAACAATGATTTTTCCACTGACTCTTTCTGAAATAGAACAAATCCCTCAGTCAAACGTAAACGCCTATTTGCAATGGGGCGGGCTTCCAGAGCTAGCTCACTGTGATTCAGATAGAAGAAGATCGATGATGCTTGAAAATATAGTGAGCACATACATAACAAAAGATATAAAAAGTTTGATTAAAGAAGAGAACATTCGTGGTTTTAATACAATGCTCTATTTGCTTGCATCTAATCAGGGCTCTCTTGTTGTAAAATCTGAAATAGCAAAAGAAATTGGAATCAGTGAACCAACAGTCTTAAGGCATCTGGAAATACTTAGCCAAACTTATGTTTGTCATATGGTAAATAGCTTTTCAAGTAATCTCGGAAATGAATTGAAAAAATCTACCAAGTGTTATTTTTTTGATATCGGCATCAGAAACTGTCTTGTGAAAGATTTTAGAATACCAAACGATAGGGGAGACAAAGGAACATTAAACGAAACGTTTGTCTATCTCCAGATGTATTGGCAACTTATGCCAAATATGGAAATACGATTCTGGAGAACCAAAAAAGGAGAGGAAGTTGATTTTGTCTTGATCAAAAACAGAGTTCCAGTGCCGATTGAAGTAAAATCAAACCTAAAAGACTGTTCCATTCCAACAGGCGTGAAAGCTTTCTTAAGAGCATATCCAAAATCACCTTTTGGTATAGTGTTCAATGAAACACAAACAGGAACAAACGAGTTTGAAGGAAGACCCGTATATTTTCAAAAATTGGAAGAATCTGAAAAAATAGAATACCTGCAAACAGTAGTATAAATCTGTTTATTATCACTTCCTCACCCTAAACTCCTTTACCACCTGAACGTCATCCCAACATTGGGGAGCGCTAACTCTTACACACTTATAAAAAAACAAAATAATTGCTTAACCCAAATCGTGCAGTTGAAAACTGAACGATTTGGGCAAACTCGCTAAATTGTGTCAGATCAAGGCGGAAAATAATTTTAGGAGGGAGGCGTATTTAGTGATACGTTGACCGACTAAAATTATTTCCCAACGCAGAGATGGCGCAATTTTGCGGGTTTGCCAAAAAATGCAACTGCATTTTTTGGGTTTAATGTGTATTAAGGACACATGGTGCTGATAGGCAGGTTTATTAAAAACCAAAAAAGAATAAAACAATCTCAACAGCAATCAAAATGACGATTGTCCATTCTAATATATTTGCATAACGATACTGCAAGAGATCGGCAATAAGTTCTAAATTTTCTTGAATCATCCGGAGTTTGTAGTCTAAAATTTTGTAGCGATCTCTTATTTCAAACATTTCACTGGCTTCACGGTGGAGATTGTCAAGAAATTGATTTTTCCACGTCTCATCCGGCTTATCCAAAAGGTAGAGCGATGAAACCAGTTTTTCCTTAGTGGTGATACAGCTTCCAATAAACTTTTTGATGTTTCTTGTGCTTCGGGCAAGTCTTCCCTTTCTCTGAAGGTCGCCGCCAATTTCTTTAATGCGTGCCAACATCTCTTCAACCCGATTTTCAAAATACTCAAGGGCCGTAGATTGCCCTAAAACAAGAGCCAAGATATCGAGTTTCTCAAGTGAGATTTTGTCAAACAAGACAGAATTAAAACCAACACCATCTTTTCCATTTTCATTGATCTCAGCAAAGAAGTCTTCACTGATATGTGTTTCACGGTCAAGGCCCAGAAAACTGTTTATTTTCCCAAGCATTTCCTTTTGCTGGGATTCATCGATATTAAAAAAAACAATTGATCCAAAGCGATATATAAAAAAGTAACGATTGGTTCCGGCCTCATAGATCAATTTTGTCGAGGTGTGTTTAATGGGTTCGATATCGAATATATTCCCAACACCTTTTAACTTAAAAGTGTCAGCAAAGTTATAAGCCTTAAAAGAAAATCGTTCGCATTCTGTCATAAAAGCAATCCTCTTTTGAGTTAAATATTATATGTCAATATTGCTTTATATCGAGTTGTAGAGAGGGCGCGACTTCCTCATTCTTCAAAATAAGTGATGTGATTTAATCATATGTTACTATACTAATCAATGAATTCCTAAATTTTCATATCTGTTTTTTAAATGTAACAAGGGGTTGCATTCTAATTTAACGTGAAAATCAAAATAAAATATAGCGTTAATGAAACAAAACAAGTATCCATTCACGTGCCTGTAGGGGTATTTCTATGGCACAAACGACTTAAAGAA
>CAZLRI010000349.1:0-2808 GCA_964561745.1 uncultured Pseudobdellovibrionaceae bacterium
TGGATACCGCTGAGAACATTCTCGCGAACAAAGTCACCGCAGTGCTCGACCGCGCTGCGCCCAAAGACTTGGCGGACATCTGGGGCTTTGGCTGCAAGATGAACCTCTCGTTGCAGGAGGCGATCACCGGCGCGCAGGGCAAGGCCATTGGCATCTTCCCCGCTGATCTGGCGCGTGTGTTGTGCTCCGCCGATCACGCGGACTGGGAAGCCGTCCGCTGGATCGAACCGCCGGATGCAGAGACTTTCATCGCACAGTTGAACGAGTTGGGAGAGAAATTGCTATTTTTGAAGTAGACGGTCAGTGTGTGTCACGCACAAGCGGTGCGAGTCGCCGAAGGCGTTGCTGGAGCAGTTGGAGAAGTGCGGGTTCGAGATTGAAATGATGGAGTAGCGATTATGTCTGGATATAACAATGCCCCCTGTGCGTTTAGTGTACAGGGTACATCCATTTCAATGCAACATGCTTACGATATAGTTTGTCCTTGAAGCAGCTTACGTGTAGCGAACCTAAATCTAGCCACTTTAAAGTTGGCTTGTATGTTTTAGCACGGTCTTCCCGATGTATCGTTCACATATTGGGCAATATTCGTCTTGATCGTCTACTGGTTGGCTACATCTTGGGCAGAACCTCGACCCACAGTAGGGACATTGAACTTCGTCTTTGAGGTAAACCTTTTCACAATTTGGACATATCCAATATTCAATATGCACTGGTTCCCAATCACCGATTGGTAAAAACTGAGAAGCTCCAGAAATTTCTCTTATGAGAGAAATCGTTTTCTCGACCATTTCTACATTTTGGATATCTCCTAATTCACCATAAGTCTCGAGAGCCTTGTGGAGCAATGCCAAAGACTTGTTTTGGTCCTTGTTGAAAATGAATTGGCCAAAGTCAAAAGAGGTAGATGCAAGCCATATCTTATCGAAACGTATTCGCGCCACGTCATCGGCCGTCAATATCTCCTTATCTTTATTGCGAATTCGTTCATCCCAGTAACTATTCATTTGCCATAAGGCGGCTATTCCTCGCTCGAATTCATATTCAGCCTTCGAAAAATCGCCCATTTCAGTTTGTAATCTTGCAAGATTCACGTATCTACACCCAAGACTAAACTTATCTTCTGTATTATGGGCCACTTGGATAGATTTTTCAAGCCTCTTTCTTGCTTCTTTAAAATCTTTCCTACGCTGATATATCAGGGCTGTATCATTTAACACAACACCTACAACATGGTCATTGTCCGTTTCGTTCGTCACGGTTTTATAGAAATTTAGAGCGAAATCCTCATACTCCTCTTGCTCTTCTTTACCAACTCTCCCCGAGATTCGATGAAATTTCTTTGCAATATTTAACATAACATCAGTTTTTTGCTCATGGGTGAATTCAAGCTTTTCTTTTGATATCGTTTCAATAGCCAAGGCGTTCAGGGCCTTTAAACTATTTGTATTCAACTTATCATACATCATTGTCAAATTTCTAAACGTGGGGACGAATTCATCCGGCTTTCTAGCTTTAATGCAAGCATTCAGCAATTCTTCAAAACATTGAGCAATATTATCCCACGCTCCTAAGCGGAAATATGTCGGAATAAGCACATTCATCCCCCAGATGATGTCATCATTTTTCTTTGTGCTTTCGTAGAGTTCCTTTGCTTGATGCAAGTAAGATAGTTTCTTGTCGAGTGAGACAAGACTCTCTTCAAGTGGAGCCATCATCCGTGTAGCATACACCAAAATATCCCCGGCATCTCTGTGAAGTTTATGTTCCAATAATGTTTTCTCCGACCTCTCAATGAATCTGATATCAACACTTCCCTTTGAAACCATTGCTTCAAATAAGCGAAGAAACGCCGCAGTGATGTGGGGCAATCCCGATCTCTTCTTCGATACTTCGCGCAATAATTTGTCATAAATATCTAATGCTTGCTTATTTGACTTTTCCCGAATCAGCAAATTAACGGCGTTATCATATTGATCAATGGCTGCGCCTTCGTCCTTTATCGCAGAATATACATCTCCTAGGTGATCGTAATACTCAGCGCGTGTTAGTGTGTCATCTGTAAGGTGTAGCCCATCTAGTAACACATCTAATGCGTTGTCGAGGTCATTTACACGATAGTACATCTCTCCGAGTGACAATGTTGAGTCAGCCAAGAGACTATTATCATTGGAAACCATGGAACAAAGGTCTTTTTGGAATTCAATGGATTTTTTCCAATCGGCTTTGGATCGAAAATAATCAGATAGCTTTCTTTGCACACTAATAATTTCGACACGTTTTTTATCAGGGAGTTTGTCAAAGCGACCAACAACGACAGTCTTGGCGTCCGACCAATAGCGGTTTGCATTATCAAATTGATTGTTTTTTATGTAAATCTTTGTCAAGGAGAAACATGTCCGCCAGAATCGATCTAAATCGCCCACCGATTGCTGGTATTGATATGCCTGTTCCAAATAATATTGTGCTTCTTCAAAATTGTCCTCCTCAATATACAAGTCGCCAATGCCGCCATATGTAACTGCGAGTCCTATGTAATCTTGCAGTTTTTCTTGTATTTCCCTTGCCTGATTGTAGCAATCTCGCGCGTTTGTTTTTAGTTCTCTGGCTCGGTATACTTCAGCCAATTGCGTAAAAGCTCGTTCTTCTGAATATAAGTCTCTGCGAGATTCAGGTTGTTGGTTTATGATGTTTACTGCTTGTTGTAACCAATTGATTGCTTGGTCATATTCTCCTGCACTATTAGATAATTCTCCAAGGGAGATATAGACTTTTACAAGCAACGAGGGATCTTGAAATGTCTTGAAA
>CAZLRI010000350.1:0-2801 GCA_964561745.1 uncultured Pseudobdellovibrionaceae bacterium
ACTTACAGCCAGAACAGCAGCTGCAAGCCTCAAAGAAATATTTTTCTGTGTTGCAAATTCTATTGTCTGGTCAAGAGCCTTTCCAAGTAAATTTTGTATTTCAGTATTTACTCTTTCCTCGCTCCAATAGTAACCAATTCTGTTCTGTACCCATTCCAAATATCTACCGATAATACCACCTGAGCTACAAAGAATATCTGGAATAATCAAAACACCTTTTTCATGAAGATATCTGTCTGCTATCGGAGAAACCGGATCATGCGAAACCTCTGCTATAATCTTAGCTTTTATTTTAAACATATTATTTTCTGTTATCTGAAGTTCAACTGCTGCAGGTATTAATATATCCACCGGTAATTCGAAAATACTCATCGGATCTTCCATTTTTTCAACATCAACCTCTCCCTCAAGCCCATCAAGCATTCCGTTGGATTGCTGATGCCATACAACTTTATCAACATCGATCCCTTTTTCATTTATATATGCTCCGCTGATATCTGATATTGCTATAATGCTGGCACCTGCTTTATCAAGAATCTGGGCAAGGTTCATTCCAACCTTACCAAATCCTTGAATTGCCACTTTTGATCCTTTGATATTTATTTTTAAATATTCGCAAGCTTTTGTAACACAAAGAGCAGCGCCAGATGCTGCAGGGTATATCGTATATTTCGCACCACCTAAGTCAGTTGGTTTGCCCAAAGCAATAGCAGGCACAAAATCGCCATAATGCATTGAATATGTATCCATAAACCAACACATAATCTGCTGATTTGATCCTATGTCATCTGTAATAACATCATTATCAGGATCAATTAACTGAGACAGCTCTGCCATGTAACGCCTGCTTATCCTCTCCATTTCGCCTAAACTATACATGCTTGCATCACACTCAATAGCGCCATAACTTCCACCAAAAGGGATATTCAACAAAGCGCACCGATGAGTAGACCAAAAAGCAAGAGCTTCAACAATATCCAGATCTACACTTGTACGAAACTGGACACCACCAATTGACGGTCCTCTCATTATAGAATGAATCGTGTGATAAGCCTTAAGAGAAACTATTCTCCCGTTATCCAAACGAATAGGGAGCGTCATTCTAATAGAAAAACGCGGATCTTCTATGAACGCCCGCTGGTCAGGAGAAAGGGATAAAAAATCAGCAGCAGCCTTAAACTCACCAATCACATTCGCCAATGAATCAAAGTTATTTTTTCCAGTTGGTCTCATCGCATTTATCTCCATCATTTAAAATTAAAATACCGCCCAATGTTGTTAAGCATATAAACCACGCAACTCAGATGCACGAGTTACTCTTTGTATTGAAATGATAAATGCAGCTATTCTCATATCTACGTTATAATGTTTTGATGTTGAAAGCACATCTGTAAACGCTGTTTTCATAATTCTGGAAAGATCATTTTGAATATACTCATTATTCCAATAATAGCCCATACGATTTTGAACCCATTCAAGATATGAAACTGTTACGCCGCCTGAGTTACAAAGGATGTCTGGTATAACAAAAATATTATTTTTTCTTAAAATCTCATCTGCATCAGGAGTAATAGGTCCGTTTGCTCCTTCAGCAATTATCTTTGCTTTTATCTTTCCTGCATTTTTTCCTGTTATCTGATTTCCCAAAGCAGCTGGAATAAGTATGTCAACATTGAGTTCCAAGAGATCAGTTGGCTTTTCCATCTTTGATGCTTTAACCTTTTTATCCACTCCATCAAGCAACCGGTGGGTTTTTAGATGTTCATGTATGGCTGGAATATCCAAACCATTTTCATTGTAATATGCCCCGCTTACATCTGAGATGGCCAATATCTTACATCCTTCATCATAAAGAATCTTTGCTGAATTGGAACCAACATTTCCATAACCCTGAACAGCTACGCTACTCTTTTTTAAATCAATATTCAGATGATTTGCAGCTTCATGAATGCAATGCACAATTCCCTGTGCTGTAGCTTCTACACGACCTGCAGATCCACCTAATTCCATTGGCTTTCCTGTAACAACCGCAGGTATATATTTTCTTTTATGCATAGCATATGTATCTACAAACCACGCCATAATTTGCTGGTTTGTGCCAACATCAGGAGCAGGCACATCCTTATCAGGACCAAATATATCAATCATCTCTGCAAAATAACGTCTGGCAACTCTTTCCAGCTCACCAACAGAAAGTTTTGATGGCTCACAAATAACGCCGCCCTTCCCTCCACCAAACGGAACATTAACTACTGCGCACTTGTAAGTCATCCAGAACGCCAACGCCTTAACTTCATCAAGATTAACATCAGGATGAAAACGAACACCTCCTTTAGCTGGTCCTCGCGCAATGTTGTGTTGCACTCGATAACCTTTAAACATTTCTATCCTACCATCATCCATTCTTACCGGCAGCTTAATTTCAATGATACGTCTTGGTTCTTTTATCACTGCTACCTGATTTGGAGTAAGATTTAAAACCTTTGCTGCTGATTCAAACTGCTGTAGCGCATTTTCAAATGCATTTAAATTTGGATTCGGACAAATAACTGTTTCTGCCATAAAAGCCTCCTAGTGTTTGTTCAACAGAAGCTTGTTTGGGGTTTTGAAACAAGATTCTGTTGACTACAAACACTTGTGCACGCCTTATTTGAAATATCAAAGATGCCTAGTGTTTGTTCAACAGAAGCTTGTTTGGGGTTTTGAAACAAGATTCTGTTGACTACAAACACTTGTGCACGCCTTATTTGAAATATCAAAGATGCCTAGTGTTTGTTCAACAGAAGCTTGTTTGGGGTTTT
>CAZLRI010000351.1:0-2779 GCA_964561745.1 uncultured Pseudobdellovibrionaceae bacterium
TCCTTATGCTAGATGCCCTTCGGCAAGCGCTTACATTTGACAGCTTGCAAATCCAGTTATGAACAGTGTCTGGTCATCAGATGCAGATGACTTTGATTCCTCACATGATGGTACGTTCAGTGGGATGGTTACAGAGCGTGCATATCGACTGTTTCAATCTTAATAACCTTTAATAATCACAGATGAGATATAAACTAATAACCTTGACATGCAAGGAGCATAAGACTTATATGCTTTTATCATTTTCTAAAACAAATACTTATAAAAATAGGGAGATATTATGTCATATTCAAATTCAAAATTTTTCAGGATATTAATCATCATAATGATGGTTATTTGTGTGCGTTTTGCAGGTGCTGGAATATGGGGATGTTCTTCAAGTGGAGCAGAGGATTCTGCAAATGCTGATCCTGATACAGATGGAGATGGAATTGTGAATAGTCTGGATGATGATGATGATAACGATGGAATTTTGGATATCAATGACCTTTTTCCAACAGATTCCTCTGAGTGGGCAGATACAGACGGAGATGGTATTGGAGATAATACTGATCCTGATGCAGATAATGATGGTGCATTAAAAGATGTAGATTGTAACGATATTGATGCTTCAGTTTACCCGGGTGCTCTTGATAATCCTGACAACCAATTTGTTGATTCAAACTGTGATGGAATAGATGGTGATGCAGCAAATGCCACATGGTTGTCTGTAAATGAAGGAGATGATTTAAACTCAGGCACAATTACATCACCTGTTAAAACCTTTGCACACGCCATTTCCTTGGCCTCTGCCAAGCCAGAGGGTTCAAGAGATATTTATGTGGTATCTGGAAATTATAATGAAGATGTTGAGCTGACAAATAATGTTAACCTTTATGGCGGATTTGGCTTGTTGGTGTCAGATTCTCGTACGCGAAATCTCACTACACAACGTGCTGTGATTAATGGAAAAGACGGAGACCAAAAAGTCACTTTGACTTTTCACGGTGGTCCGTTAACCTTGGACTATACCTTATTTGTGCAGAATACCGAGTCTATTGTGGATGGTTTTGTAGTTAATGGTGATATCGCAGGTTCATGTGTGGCTACGATCAATTCCAATGCCACTATTATAAACAATGATATTTCTGATAATATGCCATTTGTTACAAGAAATATGTCTTTAACCATTGCTAACTTTATTGATAATCAGTCCACTTCAGATCATCATGTGGATCTTCAGAATAATAAGATATTTATGAAAGGTACTGGAGGGTTTGGCTCTGGAAGTGATACATATGTTAATATCGGCGTGCTTACCTATCCAACAATGGATGCTGATCATGCTTTGGATATTAATATTACCAATAATCAGTTTGAATCAACTGGTCTGACAGATGAGGCTTATGCTGTGCTGGCTGCTGATGATGACGAAGATCCATTTGATGATCCTGCGGGTGATTCGCGAAGCGATATCAATCTTAATATAACCCACAATTCTTTTTATATGCATGGTTCATATGAGGGTGTTACTGTGATTGTTGGTGGAATACAATGGTTGGGTAATTTCTCAGGGCCACATACAGATGAACTATATTATTTAAACAATATGACTGTGACAAACAACAATATTCATCTGGAATTAATTGGAACAGAAGGTGGCATAGGTATAAGCACTTCGTTAGTCCGTCATCCTGTAAGCATTGCAAATAATGTGCTATTTGTTGAAGGAAATCCTCAGATTGCTTTTCCGATTTATAGCTTTTTATCAGAACTGGATATTGTCTATAATACCGTTCATGTTAATTCATATGGACCACTGATCGTTGGTGTTACTTTGCGTGCTTTAGATAATCCTTTGGAGCCATATGTGAATTATATGGATACACGTCCTGCGCGCATTACAAATAATATTTTTTCCTATCACTTAATAAACACGACATCTTCTTGCGGTATTCTCTCGGTTGATGAAGGAGTATATACTTTAAATGACAGTTTTGTTACAGCCGGCAGTCCTGATGAATTCAAAAATAATGATATATATATGAACACAGATTGCACAGAAGCGTTTCTCTATGTGGATAAAACAAATACAACAGCTAAATATGTTGTCCCAACAATGGATGACTTGAATAATAAAGTTGGCTTCAGACCTGATGATCCAACAGATTTTTCAGGTAATTTCAGTGAGGACCCATTGTTTGCTGATTCAGCAGCAGGGGATTTCTCTCTTTTGGAATCCTCTCCATGTATTGATGCTGGCTTGCTTTTGGATGGAGAGTGGGCAGACATTCTTGGTACGGTTCGTCCTCAGGGTGATTTTACAGATATCGGTGCATATGAGATCGTTGAGTAAGGCTCAGTTTGTAAGGTAATCTGTTGAGTCATGAACAGTGTTTTGGGTAATGTTCATTAATGGATGCCCTTATTTTTTGCGGTTTCAAAGTTTTTAATACTCAAACGCGCCAATATCAATTCTTCCAATGCCATCTCCGTTCCCATCTCTGCTTCTGCTTGTTCCAACAAAATCAGGAATAACCAGACCAATATCCATTCCAGCATCTATAGCTGGACTGCCAGCTGATAATCTGAAGTCTGTGGAGTTCAAAGGACTTTCTGATATAAACGGATTTGTTTCTGCGATCAGGTTGTGTTCAATACTGCTATTTGTTCCTGAATTTAATATCGCTTGGATTGAGGTTGCATGCGGTGCATAGAAAAGATTGTATAATATAATATAATAGTAACTTTCTAAAAATGATAAAGTTATATAAGCAGCGAAATCATTCTATGTCAATGG
>CAZLRI010000352.1:0-2774 GCA_964561745.1 uncultured Pseudobdellovibrionaceae bacterium
CCTGCTTTTTCAGCGTCCATCTCCTGTATATAGCCCTTAGCGGGAATCATTATCTCTTTTACTCTTGCTGCGGATGGAATCATATCAGGCTTAAAAGCAACCCCTGGGTCGCCGTATTGGGCGTCAACAAATTCAACAAATTTTTTAAAAGCGCCGCCATTCTCAATGAAGTCTATAAGTTTTAGTTTATATGCCATCAGCATACGCTCTGAGAGCCGGGGCGCCTCTGCCTCTTCTGTAACGCAGCCGGCTATATAAACCATCCAGGCCCCGAGCGTAAGAACCACCTCTTTCAAATCATCTGGCATCTTTCCTCTTAATGCCGAGATACATTCTTTAATCTCAAGCCCGTTTCCGATGGTCTTTCCAAGAGGCTGATTCATGTCCGTAAGAACCGCTATTGTCTTTACTCCCATCGCATTGCCTATGTGGACCATGGTACTTGCAAGTTTTCCTGCATCACGGATATTTTTCATAAATGCGCCCTTGCCGACTTTGACGTCCAGCACAAGCCCGCCAAGGCCTTCTGCAAGCTTCTTTGACATGATGCTTGCCGCAATCAGCGGGATTGACTCCACCGTAGCAGTAACATCTCTCAGGCTATAAAGTTTTTTATCAGCCGGCGCAATTTCATCCGTCTGGCTTATTATGGAAAAACCAAGGCCCTTAACATTATCTTTAAATTCTTTTATTGAAAGGTCTGTCCTGAGCCCGGGAATAGACTCAAGTTTGTCAATCGTCCCGCCTGTATGTCCGAGCCCCCTGCCTGCTATCATCGGGACTTTTACGTTCATCGCAGCGATGAGAGGAGCAAGTATTATGCTTGTCTTATCGCCAACTCCGCCTGTTGAGTGTTTATCAACCTTGGGGGTTGAGATATCGGAAAAATCCAGCCTGCTGCCTGAAGCAAGCATCAGTTCGGTTAAAGCAATTGTCTCGGCGTCTGTCATGCCCCTGAAATAAACAGCCATTAAAAAAGAAGACATCTGATAATCGGGGATTTTATTGGAGAGGTATGCGCTGATTAGGAACGAGAGCTCTTCCCTTGAAAGTTCTGCTCCGTCGCGTTTTTTCTTTATGATGTCGTATGCGCGCATAAAAATAGTCATTTATTATACAACAGTTCTTTACCCCGCCCATCCTCCCCTTACAAAGGGGAGGAGCAAGGAGGGGTTTTAGTATTAGAAGCTGAGTGTGATTCCGTGTCTTACTGCGTAAGTGTAGGCCTTACTTGCGAAAAAATATCTGCAATATAGCTATTAACGCGCCTATCTGCCCTGCCCAGAAAATAAACATCCACTTAATGATGTCAGCTTTCATTTTCTGCATATCCGTTTTAACCTGTTCAATTTCAATTTTAAGCAGGTTTATGTCTTCCTTAGTAGCCAGGACGTCTTTTTTTTCTTCAAACTTTTTTTCAACTTTAGCTTCAACATATTCAACCCCCCTATGTCCCCCCTTATCAAGGGGGGAAGTAAGGGGGGTTGTCTTGGCTTCTTTGTCGCCAATCTTTTCTTTTAGAATCTCGTAAAGCTCAATTTCAGCAACCTGCATTTAAAACTCCTTTGCTCTTCAGGGTGAATAAAATTCCTAATTCTAAGGATGTTTATGTTTGCTTTTTTAATGTTTTTTCTTTTCTCTTCTGTCTTCTGCAATGGAGATTGCAAGAAATATCAACCCGATGAGTATGGTTCCTATGAGAATCACATAGAATACATCCATTTTATTCTTCCTCCTTCTCTGGTGGTATTGTGTAAAACCCAATCAAAATAATAATTGCCACAGCAGCTAATGCAAAGATTCCCATTTTAAAGGTCAACCCTTCTGTAAAGAGTCGTCCAACAAATACAGCGGTTATCAAGTACTTGGCAACATCCACAAACATCTTGCCAATTTCTTTTCTTCTTTCTCTATGCTTCATGATACTTTGAATTTAGCAAGAAAGGTAAAATTTGTCAAATAAAAAGGGCGTCCCGAGCAGCTCGGGACGCCCTTTTAAGTCTTTCACGCATCACGCTTTACGCGTAACGCATCACGGTCTTTAGAAGCTGAGTGTGATTCCGTGTCTTACTGCGTATCTATTGTAAAAATCTATAATAGATTTAAAAACTCATCAATGTTTAACTTCGCCTGACGAAGAATAGACTTTAAAGTGCCCCTGTTTATATCGCCAGAATGGATAGGAACTGTTACCAAAAGATTGCCCCGCTTCATCTGCAAATGGCTTCCTTTCTGCCTGACTTTGTGAAAACCGATATTTTCTAAAACTTTTATGACTTCGCGGGGCTTTACGGCAGGAGATTTAGGCATAAGCCTTTATCTGAAAATCTACTTTCAGGTTAAAGGTTTTTATGACAGATTCAGGATTTGTTATTCTTGGGTCTTCATCTTGGGGAATAGGGCGGAGATAAGGAAGATTTGCCTCTATTGCTGTTTCAAGATAAAGCGTAACTGCCTCAAGTAAATTTGTTGCGGCTTTATCAGGCTTCTCACCTTCTGATGCTATATCAAGCTCAGGGCAAAGGGATGAATATCTTTCTTTCTCTTTATATACAATACCTGTAAAAACAAACTCGTTTGCTTGCATATTCATAAAATAGCATAACAAAGTTGTAAAACACAATAAAAAGGGCGTCCCGAGCTGCTCGGGACGCCCTTGAGTTCTTTACCCCGCCCATCCTCCCCTTACAAAGGGGAGGAGCAAGGAGGGGTTTTAGTATTAGAAGCTGAGTGTGATTCCGTGTCTTACTGCGTATGCATCGTCTTGAGTCTTA
>CAZLRI010000353.1:0-2773 GCA_964561745.1 uncultured Pseudobdellovibrionaceae bacterium
CTTTCTGTGTGAAACTACATCCCATTGCTACAATCGGTCATTTTGTTTTGCGGGATCTATAATTATGTAATTCATATAAATTATATTAAAACCAAACTCCAACAAATTAATCTTCTGACTAGAAAGACTGTATCCATTTAGAATACAATGCTCTCTAACAATAGATTTAACAGCAACTAATGTGCCAAAACAATAGCTAAAAACCCCTTATTTTTCATATCGACTCAATTCACCATTTCTCAAAAAGAGATAATCCAGCCTTAAAACAGTCATTATTTTGACTAACTGATTATGCTGTAGAACAAAGCGTTTATCATTATTAACAAAATTCTTTCTTGTCTTAATTTGCTATTTTGTTCATATAAGTCATCAGACTTGTCCCGCACTTTCAGCCTGAGGCTTAAAGCACGAGAATGACAAACGAGAATTAAATTTAGGAGGGTTTATGCCGTCATTTGATATTGTTAATGTTGTTGATTTGCAAGAAATGGATAATGCAATAAATAACGTTGTTCGCGAAGTTGCTACCAGATATGATTTTAGAAATTCAAAAACATCCATCACTCTGGATAAAAAAGAAAAAATAATTCACATAACAACCTCTGATGAAATGAAAATAAAATCGCTTGAGGAAATGCTGCGCGGAGCTTGTGTTAAAAGAAAGATTGATCCAAGATGCCTTGAGTTTAAAAATCCTGAACCGACCTCACAAGGTTTATTAAAAAGAGAGGTTAAAATCAATGAGGGCATATCAAAAGACATTGCGCGAAATATCGTAAAAACAATCAAGGACCTAAACCTTAAAGTTCAGCCAGCCACACAGGATGAACAAGTTCGGGTTACAGGGAAAAAAATAGATGATCTTCAAACTGTTATAAAAATTCTTAACTCCAAAGATTTCGAAGTACCGCTTCAATATGTTAATATGAAGTAGTAAACCTAGAATAAACAACAGAGGAGGATCGATGGATAAAGAAATACGTTGGAAACAACGTTTTCAAAATCTCAAAAAAGCTTTTTCTCAACTTCAGAGAGGGCTCAACATAGCCAAACCAAATGACATTGAATTACAGGGAATTATTCAAAGTTTTGAATTTACTTTTGAATTATCGTGGAAAACATTGAAAGATTTTCTTAAAAACAAAGGGGTTGATGTTTCTTTTCCAAGAGATGTTATAAAAGAGGCTTTTCATCACCAGATTATAGATAATGGAGAAATTTGGCTAGATATGCTTGAAAACAGAAATCTTATAGCTCATACATATGATGAAAAAAGAGCAATTGAAGTTATATCTTTAATCAGGGAGAAATATGAACCTGCTGTGACAAGAGTAGTTGCTTTTTTGGATAAAGAAAAAAATAAATGAAATTTGGATTATCAAAAAAAGAGCTTCTTATTTTAAAAAATATTTTCATCAATTTCCCTCAAATTGATGAAGTCTTAATTTTTGGATCACGCGCTTTGGGAAATTTCAAAAATAGTTCAGATGTAGATCTGGCATTAAAAGGAAATATTGACCACAATCTTATCACCAAAGTATCAAGAAAAATAAACAGTGAATCAACCTTACCTTATAAGTTTGATATAATTAATTATAAAACAATATCAAATTTAGATCTAAAAAAACACATTGATGATTTTGGAAAAAGGATGTTTTAGATAAGCCTTTCATTCCATGTTTTTCCGCCTAAAACCGCTTATCCGCCGGTAATTTCGATAAGAAGGTGCCCTTATAATATATCTTCTAAAACAAAAAAAGTTTCAGTACGACCTATTCCGGGAATGTTACGTAATTGGTCAAGCAAAACATTATTAAGATCATCCATATCTTTTATCCTAAATTTTAATAAAATATCATATCTGCCAATAATATATTTTATCTCTTCAAGATTAGGTAATTTTTTCAATTGTCTTTTTAGATCCTCTCTGGATGTCTCTTTGCCCCAAATAGAGATATCATAATGAATTAAAGAATAAGCAGTCAATTATTCCGGTACAGAGCGTGGTTATCAAAATGCTAATTGCAGTTGGAGAGATGTATCATCATGCTCATATGGTGCGGTGTGCAGATCCGGATCATGCGTTGTGCCATCACCTGAAATGGATTTGGAACGTTTGTATACGGTTAATAGCGCAGGAACAGAAACAACTGCTTTCAGATTGGGCGACTATATCCGGCTTACTGCAGAATCACAAAACAACGGTGTTGATGGCACGTTCAACACGAACTTTTATATCTATATAGATATCACACTATGTCTTGCAACCATGAAGCAATTCCTGTGTCCGCCATAGGACGGATCAGCCTCTGGCTGAAAAGCAGGAATCCATAGTAATTATGCTGGATTCCCGCCTGCGCGGGAATGACAGTCTTGGTTCGGTTTCATAGTGTTAAATCTATAGATCAGGAACTTTGGTGGATTCACATGTGGTAAACACATCAGCTCCAAGCGGATCAGAATCTAATGTCCAATGGTGGTTTACAATTCCCTATACATGGGCAGAAGGAGTATATGAGTTTCGTGCCACAATCGACCAATGCACAACAGGTACATGCACAAGGAGCATGACCTTTACAATCGGTCCGCCACCCTGCACAGAACATCTTGCATGCGATGCAACAAATACTAACGTCATTCGTGTACACCCTGATTGTTCAGAAACCCCTGAGACGACATGCTCTGATGGTTGCGTTGCTGGCGCATGTCGCATTGTTGTAAAGTGGTTGGGTTTGTCCAGACCATTTTTTAGTTTTTTTAAGGTGTAAAATTT
>CAZLRI010000354.1:0-2772 GCA_964561745.1 uncultured Pseudobdellovibrionaceae bacterium
CCTGTCACCAGAGTGCAATCTCCAGCAGAATAAACAGTTGTGGTTACAAAATGGTGAGGGGGACATTTGCATACATCTATGACTTTTTACAGGAGGATACCATTTTTCTTTATAGCATACTTTTCCTTCAGTTAAACTCTTTCTTGTCCACCTGCAAGTCTTTACTATGCTGTGATTTCCTGCAAATCTATAGCCCTGTTTTATAAATGTTTCTTTAAGTTTTTCATTCATACCAAAAGTTGTAATACTTAAAATATATAAAGTTAGGTTATTTACATTTTATTTCTTGAAATTCGTTTGATTTAACCCATATTAATGGGTCAGATAAATCTTCATCACTTCCTCTATATACTCTCCACGACACTTTATAATCACCTTGGCCAAAAGTAGAACAGTAGAAGTTGAAATAAATTGTCCCTTGGCCTTGATTTAGTATTGAAATTGACGCGCTTACAACTTTTTGATTATTCAAAAACAAGAAAACAATAATGGCTTCTTCTCCTAATTGATTATTATAATCAATAGAACATTCATAAACACCTAAAATATCTGAACAGGAGAAATTTGAAAAAGTGAATTTATTCTGGAGTGTAGTTGTGGTTGTTGGTTGAGTTGTTGTTGATTTAATAGTTGTACTAGTTGTAGTAGATTTTATTGTGGTTGTTGTTAATCTAGTTGTCGTAGTTGTTGAGGTTGTTTTAGTTGTCGTAGTTGTTGAGGTTGTTTTAGTTGTCGTAGTTGTTGATATAGTTGTTGTAGTTGGACAACTTGCAACACAATTACCTGATAGGTCTATCTTGTCTAATGCTGAGTTGCAGCATTTAGCAGGTCCAGAATAACCTGAACAGTAATTGTTTATATAATATTCTTCTGAGTCATCCCCACAACATTCTAAGATTGAAGTGTCAGGATATTCACCAACACCATTTTCACCTGAATAGACTGCATTCCAGTTCGGATTAGGTGAGAAGTTTGCGCTTCTAGGTGTTATTACACCTTCCTTTGGGCCGCATAAATTCCCGCACCAGTAATCCATATAATCTGATTGGTCACAGTCAAGCCATTTCCAAAAATAACAATGTGCATAGTTGTCATTTCCTGATGGATTAAGGTTGGAATAGGTCGCTCCGGTGGGTTGATTTGAATAACATGTATTCCCACCAACACAATTATCTTCAGAATTGCATCATGCTGTCTCTCCATTGACAAATTCTAATGGCTTGGAATATGATTCTTCTATAATCAAGTATTTGCCTGGGCATTCTGAATTATACCCCAACTCTTTGATTAAAGATGCTATTTTTTCCCTTATTTCATCATATTTATTCAATTTCCAAATTTCATTAGGGTTTGCCTGATTAACTATTTCATAATAATTTTTGAAATCTGGGTTGTTTTTAAGGGATGAAAGATAATTGATTGCTTCAGTTTTCTTTCCTTTTAATCTTTCAGGCGCATATTCAATGGTTTTTTCCAATGTTGTTATATATTTTAAATCATCAATTCCTTCTCTTACACCTACAATTTTTAAAGAAGGTAGATAAGGTTTCCATTTATTTTCAGGATCTGGGTAAGTATACATCCAATCTGACCAATTTCCATCTTTGTCATTAAAAGGGTCACCATAAACATACCTATAAGTCCAGGGGTATTGATGAGTATACGGATATTGATAGAACCAATAACCGAAACTTCTTCTAGCAAATTCAATTCCATCACCTTGAGAAGGCTGATTTACATATGTCCAGCATTCCTTTTTTTCATCAAGCCTATTTCTGCAATAATCTAATAATTCTTTACTAGGATTCCATTCCCCAACATTCCATATATCAGCATATTTGTCCAATAAATCTTTTCTTTCTTGAAAAAATTTATTCCCTCCTGTAAGAAATATTCTTGCTTTTGGGTCCGCCTCCCTTATTAAATCACAATATTTTTCTACTTTTTCAAATTCACCTTTTGTATCAGCCTCATCTATCGGATAAAATAGAATCTCAGACCACCCATTTTCTTTTGCAATTTCCTGAAGTTCCCTAACCATTTGGGTGTAGAGTTTATCCTGTTCTTCTTGATTCAAACCAAGATCAGACATAGTAGATGTTGACATTACCATAGCTCCATGTTCCACAGTTCTATACAATCCGTGATAAGGAACAGGCTCTGTAAAGCCGATATCTTTGATTATATTAAACATTCTAGTTACATTTGTATAATCTACAACTATTTTTCCATTTTCCTTCTTAAGTTTTGGTGGTTCCCAGATAGAAACTCCTCTTAAACCATAATTTTTCATTATTTTTAAATCATCTTCAAATCTTTCAAAACGGTCTATGTTTGTAGAGCAATCATCTAATTCATTATGGCTGCAGGTGTGCAGATGATAATGATAAATACCAGGTATTTTGTCTTCAAATTCAACAAGGCTGAATGGATATACTTCCACACGTAATTCAATTGTCTTTATTTTTGAATTTGAGGGTTGAACAGTAATAGTGCCTTTATATATCCCAGGAGAAATACTTTCTGGGATGTTTACATCTAACCAATATTGTTTATTTCCAGAAAAAGATAATGGTTTATTATAATCTAATATTTCAGGGACCAATGACATATTTTCAGGTGTAGGAGTCAGATCCGAACGTTTTCTTTTTTCCATTACCCTGACTATTCTTATATCTATATTGTTTTTTGAGATAATTCCTGATTCTGAATTTAAATCTGAAACATAGACTTGCACATCATTAAGGGTTTTTTTCGCATCTACAACAAATT
>CAZLRI010000355.1:0-2768 GCA_964561745.1 uncultured Pseudobdellovibrionaceae bacterium
GCAGGCTAAAGCCTGCGGCTACCAATAATTACTTTTTGATTGCAACTCGGTATAACATCACTGCTGTCCTGTAGAAGTTGTTTGATTTGATTAAAACTCATCTTTCGCACCAAGTAATGGCGCATCTATACTTGATGATGTTTAGATAGTTGATAATAACAATGGAGTTGGCTCCCCATCTGTGGTGATATAACTTATGGAATTAATTATCAAAACCCACAGAAAAGGAGCCACCTCTTGTTTTACCGTTTTAAAAAGGCCGAAGGAGGCATATCGTCAAGCAAAGAGGAATGGTGGCGCCCCGGGCGTCGATGGCTGCAGGTTTGAAGATATTGAATCTTCAGGCACTGCGGCATTCCTGCAGTCGCGGCGAGATGACCTCCTTGGGGGAACGTGCCAGCCACAGCCGAATCGTTTCGTCGAGATTCCAAAAGGAAATGGTAAGACCCGTACCCTTCAGATACCCGGTATCCGAGATCGTGTGGTCCAAGGGGCGCTGAAGTGGGTTCTCGAAGCTATCTTTGAGGCGGATTTCTGTCCAAACTCCTATGGATTTCGACCGAGGCGATCGCCGCATCAGGCCATTGCCGAGGTGCGACGCAGTTTACTCCGCCGGATGACCACGGTGATCGATGTCGATTTAGCCAAATACTTCGACACGATCCGGCATGATATCCTGCTGGAGAAAATCGCGCGGCGCGTGCAAGACCCCCGAGTCCTGCACCTCATAAAGCAGATATTGAAGACTGCTGGGAAGATCTGGGTCCCCCAAGGGGGGCCATTCAGTCCCCTGGCGGCCAATATCTATCTGAACGAGGTGGACTGGTACTTTGGCGGGATACGCCGCCAGAGAAGCAGCAGGGGAATACGAAGCCGTGAATTATCATCGATTCGCGGATGATAAGGTGGTGGATATCCGGCGCGGAGAGAGCTTCGGATTCCTTTGGCTCAAATTTAAAAGCAAAACGGGCTGGGGACTCCTGGAACTTACCCGCCTGGCGCAAACTATGCTCCTGGAGCGCATGGACTTGTGGGCCTTGCTCTGCCCTCAACCACCTGATAACCGACAACCTTTGCTATTCAATCAGCGTGCCGGACAGCAGTGGGCTAAAGTTTAATATGCTGGTTGGGCGTGGAATGCAGATATGATAACCATAGTGCGCCACGAACGCACGTAGAGTGCAGTGCTATGCAGGAGATGAGGGTAGGCCCCTGAGCATTTGCTCTTTCATCATTTGAGTAAATAATCCACCTTTTTGGGCTAATTCTTCATAGCTCCCTTCTTCAACTATTGTTCCATTGTCTAATACATATATATAATCTGCATTCTTAATTGTTGAAAGGCGGTGAGCTATTACCACAATAGTAGTATATTTTGCAATAGTTTCAATCGATTGTTGTATTATTTGTTCAGAATTAGAATCAAGCGAACTTGTAGCCTCATCTAAAACCAATAGCTCTGGCTTTCTCAATATAGCTCTGGCCAAAGCTATACGTTGGATCTCTCCGCCTGACAATCGAACTCCCCTATCACCAACTATAGTATCATATCCATCTGGAAATCTTTGAATAAATTCATGAGCCCTCGCAAGTTTGCAAGCATTAAATATATCTTTTTCTGATGCTTCATTATTAGACCATAGGAGATTATCACGTATACTCATATTAAAGAGTAAACCATCCTGTGGAACATATCCAATTTTATTTCTCAATGAATATATATCGAAGCTTTCAATAGGAATATTGTCGATGTTTATTTTCCCAGTGCTTGGTTCATCGAAACTCATGAGCATATCTATAAGAGTTGATTTACCTGCGCCCGATTCACCAACAAATGCGATCATTTTCCCCTTTGGGATTACCGCATTGATATTATTAAGAACATTTTTACATCCTGGGTAAGCAAATGAAACGTCCTCAAATCTGATTTCATGAGAAAAACTTTGGAATATTGTTGACCCGGTTATTTGCTTTAGCTGTTTGGCCCTTTCCCTCAATCTTTTAAGCTGTTCATAACTAGGGTAAGTATTCTCCAGAGAATTTTTTTCCCTTGAAAGCCCGCCTATTAAAGGAACGGTCTTCATCAACGAATATAATACCGCAATAGTCTCTGATAATGATGACCCCATTGATCTCGAAAACAACAGAGTAATAACCAATACAACCATGCCAAGAGGGAAATATAGTACGGGAATAGAAAACCCCAAAGTCTGGCCTTTTAGTACAACTTTGTAATGATCATCAAAAGCCTTTGCAAGGTTGGCAATACTCTTTTTCTGATTGCCAAATCCCAAAATCAACTTGGCAGAGCTAAAACTTTCAGCAATGACTGCAGTAAACCGATTTGCCGTAGCCGTTATTACTGAACCAAGATTGTAACTTAATCTCCCCAGTAAAAGGAAAGGCGCTGCACACATAAGTGCAGCTATCAAGCTGATCGTACTGACTTTCCAGGTAAGATAAAATGGCACAGCAAAGTAAAATAGGATTTGAATAATATTGGAGAAAAATGTTGCCATTGATCCGAATGAGTCCGCCACCTGTATAATCTCTCGAGAAAATGTATTGATTAAAGTCCCCTGATTATTACTGCTAAAAAAATACCACCGAGAATTAAAAAAATCTTCAAACGTTCCAAGCATCAATTCATTCACAACCTTTAGTCTTGTTTTAAATATTAAATAATTTGATAAAATGTAAAATATACTTCTAACAACATTAAAAACAAGGAATAATGTCATTAATATTGATAGGGTAATTGGTATTCC
>CAZLRI010000356.1:0-2762 GCA_964561745.1 uncultured Pseudobdellovibrionaceae bacterium
TTTGTTTTAGATCTTCGGCATCATGATATTTCTGGTGCGATGTTTCGCCGATGATTACACAATCAATGTTTTTTCTTGAAGCTTCGGCAAGCGAGAACGAGCCTCCTCCGCTTACAATGCCTATTGTTGAAATTTTCTTTTTTCCAAAATTCAAACAAATGCATTTTGTTTTTAGTTTTTTCTCAATAAGGGTTGTTAGATTTTTGATTGAACAAGTGGTGCTTAGCCGACCATAGTACCCGATTTTTAAACCATGATAAGAACCAAACTTTTTTAAGTCTGTTAACTCCAGCATGTTCGCAATCTGAATATTGTTTCCATATTTGAAATTTACATCAAGAGGCAGGTGAGACGCATAAAAGTTGATCTTGTTGCGTTTTAGAAAATTGATGCGTTTGTTTTTTAAACCAGTTAAATCCTTCTTTGCTTTCCAGATTAGACCGTGGTGGGAGATTATCAGATCTGCTTTTGCTCTTTTTGCCAGCTCAAATGTTTTAAGGCAGGCATCAACGCAAAATCCTACACATTGAATTTGTTTTTTACCACTTACCTGCAGACCGTTTTTTGATATGTCAGGAATTCCGCGTGTGTTTAATTTTTTATTTAAGAATCTAACTAAAGTATGTAGAGGAACTGAGTTATGCATTATTCTCCCCATCTATAGATATAGCCCCCGCAAAACAATACTTGTCATCCTCGTGCTTGACGCGGGAATCTAGCTTTATATGTCATTCCAGACTTGATCTGGAATCTAGTTTTTTTCTGGATCCTCGGGTCAAGCCCGAGGATGACAACCCATAAGCCCGAGGATGACAACCCCGTTTGCATTTCATAGTGTGATGTCTATAGGTTTATTTTTTCTAATATCATACAGACATCTCTGATAAATTTAGGACAAAGATTTGCAGTAATCTTTTTATCTTTTATTATTGAAGCTTCCTCTGGTTTGCTGAAATCAAAACCCAAAAGCTCTTTGCATAAACTTGAATTGTTAATTGATTTGAATTCAGCAATAAATTTTTGTGATATTTCATATATGTGCATTTTAGCATCATTGCTATTTGCATTTTTGTCATAGGCTTTTAATCCAATAACCATAAGTGAAGCACTCACAGCTCCGCAAGTTTCTCCTTGTCGGCATATTCCACCGCCAAAAGGAACTGCTATTTTTAGGACAAGCTCATGTTCGAGACTGAACTCTGGTGCATATGCGCATAAAATAGACTGTGCGCAATTCAATCCATTGGAGAAATTTTTACATGCAAGATCTGCTTTGTTCATAATTGTTTCGCACTCTAAATTTAAGTGACAATACAAGTCAAATACTATAATCAGACCTAAGATCAGAGACAACAGATGGTCGATGAGAGATGGGCGTGACACACACCATGAATCTGAATAATGATCAAACATTAAAAAAAGTAAGAATAGTGGGTTTAAGCATATTGGCATTTGTGATGATGTTCACTTATGCGATAGTCAGACCTGCTACTGAATCGCTTTTTTTAGATGTCTACACCAGCGCTAAACTGCCGGTCGTTTGGCTGATGGTTGCTTTGGTAACGCTTGTTACCGTTGTTATTTATAATAGATTTGTTGTGAAAAAAGATCTGCTTACTTTGTTTGGCTGGTCTGCTTTTTTAAGTGCAGTTATTTTTTCTGTTTTATTTGTTTTATCTTCATACAAGGTGCCGGGAAGTGTTTATGCATTATATGTCTGGAAAGATGTTTATGTTATTCTTCTGGTGGAGATCTATTATAGTTTTTCAAATGCAGTTTTCCCAATAAAGACAGCACGGTGGGCTTATGGTTTTTTTGGTGCAATTAGTGCTGTAGGTGGTCTTTTGGGTAATATTCTTGTGGGTATTCTGGCTAAAAAATTTGGTACAGAACATGTTTTATGGACAGTCCCGCCATTATTAATCATAACATGGATGCTAAATGCGATTTTTGCCAGATATGCTGAATGTGAAAAAGTGCATAAAAAGGTTGATAAGACAATTCATTTTAAAGAAGCAGTTTCAGTAATACGACGCAGTTCATATCTTATCCTTATCTTATTGTTAATTGTTGTTACTCAAATCGTAATAACACTTATAGATTTTAAATATAATAATATTGTTGAACATGTTTATCCGGTTTTGGATGAACGAACCAAAATTATAGGATATATTTATGGCGCAATAAATTTTAGTGCGATTCTTTTTCATATTTTAACTGGTCCTGTTCTGAGGCTGGCTGGTGTTCCTATTATTCTTGTTGCTGTTCCATTTTTTCTTGGAACAGGCATTGGTATATTTATAATTGTTCCAATATTTATCGTTATGGCTGTTGTTAAGGTGGCAAGCAAAGTTTTTGATTATAGTATATTCAGGGCAGCAAAAGAGATCTTATATATACCGTTGAGTTATGCTGAAAAAACACAGGGGAAATCCATCATTGATATGCTGGCATATCGGGTTGCAAAGGGCGGGGCATCTGTTCTTTTGATGGGGTTGATTATGTATCAGCTTGATAGATTGTCAATATGGTGTGCGATAGCATTGATAGGTATTTGGATCTTTATCACAACTATCATAATTAAAAGATACAGACACAAAGTTAGCAGACAGGCTGAGATGGTTTCTGAAAATACGCTTAACACGCAGGAAGATATTGATAGTCGTGAATCGTGATTTGTTGTCATAATTCCCTCCCCCTTTCAGCCCTCATCTTTACCCACAAATAAGGGAAAGATGGGAAAAGAGGTGGTCGTGTATAAC
>CAZLRI010000357.1:0-2760 GCA_964561745.1 uncultured Pseudobdellovibrionaceae bacterium
GCTTCCATGTTCGATGGTTACGTCAAATATCTCGGTAGCCATAGAAGCATCGCAGTGCCCCTTGAATTTACATTCTGATCTGCATTCGGTACAAACAATCGGCAAATTATCAATCATATTTCGTAGCAACTTCATTATCTCCCGAGGACACAGCGCAAGCCTTGCACAGAGTTCCATCATCGATATTTGAGCAACTTCGCCGCTCTCTAATTTTCTAATCTGTGAAGGCGCTCCGAGATCTCCCTGTGAAAGCCTTCTTGCAAGTCTGAATTCTTTTACTAAGCGCCCTCTTCTTTTGCGAAATTCAATGAATCTGTGAGCTGTAAATTTTTTCCGTAATTCGGGAGTCCATCCCCTTTTTAATGTTAATCGTTCATTTTTGACCGATGAACGCTCTGTTTGTGGCGATGACCGCTTTGAAAATGTGCTGTTATGCTTTGTTTTCTTGTTGTTCATCAAACTTCCTTTTTGGTATTGAGCTTGTTATGGGATCACCATTCGAAAGCAAATTCAGGCGCAGATATATTTATCGGATATACAGGCGATTATTTTTCAGAGAACTTCTTAGACTTATACGCATAGTAAAGCTGTAAAAACTCCTTAGGTTTAAGATCAACAACATAGTCCATAAGAAACTCCACAACGCTTTCTTTTGGTATGTAATCACCAGTCGTATTTTTTAATTCTTTGAGATATTCGTCAAAACTAGCCATCACCTGCGTATCTATTCGAAATCCCGAGCTTTTTTTCCCCTCATTATTTTTATTCATTTTTCTGTTGACTCCGCCTCAATATTGCCCTAAATATTAGGGCATATATAAAGAATAAATATCAGAAACGATTTAGACACATTGGGGGAAGACATGACACAAGACACGCACAAAATCAAGCAAAATGAGGCAGAAACGAAACTGACGCATCTGTGTGTGCCACAGAGGGTCGTTTGTCCAGTTTGCCAAAAAACATTTCAACAAGGCCGGTGGTGGCAGATTGTCTGCAGTAAAAAGTGCGCTAAAGAACGTAAAAAAAATGAAGATCAAGAATCCAAACGATTGTTACGCGAATCCAAACTCAGGAAGGCCCAAAACGAAACACAGGGAGTTTTATGACAAACAAGGACAGACGGAAAAGGCTGACAGTGGCATTAAATTTAGATGAGCATGGTCAACTTCTAAAAGAAATAGCACAAATTGAAAATAGGACGACTACTCAACAGATAGAATATTTTTTGAAGAAGGCTATTTCTTCTTATAGGAGACAGCACCCCGAAGCGGAATTCCAGCCTTCTCAAAACGGTCAGCAACTTGAGGGGAGGTCTCGATGAGGGTTTCAATGGTTTCTTTATGTTCGCGCCACCAAGCATATATTTCTCGACTGATGAAAAATTCGATCTGTTGGGTCGGAGTACGATGTTCACTTTCACAAATAAAATTAAGCCGTTCCCGCGTTTGGTCGTCGAGATTGAGGGCAACTGTTAACCTCTTTCTTTTGTCTTTAGCCATAACTGATAAATATTTAACAGGGTTTAATATGGTTGTAAATAGTTATTGACTATGTGTTTGTATTGGTTTAATATGGTTTATATTGGTAAATAAGGAGATATAGATATGAAAATATTAACACTTAAAGAAGCAGCAGCACTATTACGAATGCACCCTGAGATGCTTCGTAGAATGGCTAAGGCTGGGAAAATTCATCACAGAAGAGTTGGGATGGGACAAAAAAGTCCCCGTTATAAATTTTTATTAAGCACGATTGAAAAGATCATGAACAGCGAGCTTCCGTTTCAGGATCCTCGGACAATACAACATAAGCCTCAACGAAAATATTCTGGCGATGCAACGCAAAATAAAACCAAGCCAGTAGAAGATAACAAGGTGCAACAAGAAGCAAAGGGGGCCGTATGAGAGAAAAAGAATATTACCCATGTGCACGATGCGGAAACTCAACGCATGAAGATGATCAAGATGAAAATAGTCTTTGCCCATATTGCCACGAATTACAGGGAATTGAAGAGAAGGACTGGGCAATACAGCATGATAGTGAATTTGGGGAAGATCAACATAATGGTGATGAGGCAGCATAATGTATAAAAGCAAAAAAGCGTGGACAATACGACTTGAGCCAGAATTGATCGATAAGTTGAAACAGATATCCAAAAAAGAGAGAAGGTCTCTTAATCAGACCTGCGAACTGCTTTTAGCTTTTGCTGTTGATCTTCACGGTCGTGGGCAAGCATTTGCTGGATTCCTTTCTCTTCGGCCGGAGAAAAAGCAGTCGAATAAAAACACTCATGGTAACAGCTTAAAAGATCGTCAATTCGATAAATCGGGGCCTTCTCGTAATAGTCAACCATATACTCAAGGAGGTACTCGATGAGGTTATTCAGAGATCTCTTTTCAGCCTTCGCTATGAGAGTGAGCCGTTTTTTTAGGTTGGGCTCGATCCGAATCGTCCATGAAACTTTTGATTTATATGCCATACCATTTTTATACCTGAATTGGTGGTCAAGAGTAAACTCTTTTTTGTTTGACAATGGAGGTGGTAAAGAGTATACTCTTTGACACCACACAGGGCGGGGAAGATCAGCGTAATCAAGATTTATGAGAAATAAGTTTGGATTTTCTTTGAGTTATTTCACCAACAGCTTGTTCATACGAGCTAAAAGTAAAGGGGATTGAAGCATGACAACCATCACATATAAGAAAAATAAGTTCTTGAGAAGATGGATCTGGAAAACACTTAACATCATACAAACCC
>CAZLRI010000358.1:0-2755 GCA_964561745.1 uncultured Pseudobdellovibrionaceae bacterium
GGTGAAAATAGCCATTTCCGGATGGGCACTAATTAGGTACATTTTTTATTTTTTAATAGCCAATAGATAAAAAGCTTTATGTCTCTGCGCCAGGGCACTAAGGCTAAACTTCTCTTCTACCAATGCTCTGCCAGCTCTTCCCATTTCCAGCCTGAGTGTATCATTCGTAAGCAACTCAACCATACGACGCTTGAGTGACTTGATATCACCCTTTTTCACTAGATATCCTGTTGCTCCATTGATGATAGCATCAGGAGTGCCACCAACAATATATGAAATTGGAGGCACTTCCATTGCCTGACTCTCCAATAAAATACGCGGAAGCCCCTCATGATGGTATGTCGGGAAAACCATTAACGAGGATTTTTCATACCAATATTTCAACTCATTAGCGTCCAGTTGTCCCAACAAAAGCAAGTCGCCTCCGATCCCGTTCTTAGCAGCTAGTTCCCTTAAATATACAGTGTAGCCTTCTTCATCTGGGCGCCCTGCCAAGGCTATCTTAACCCTGACTCCTTCTTTGCGAAGATCTCCGCATGCAGCAACAAGGTCATGCTGACCCTTAGTTGGCGTTATTCTCGCCGGAAGAAACAATATCGGCCAATCGCCCTTAGTTACCGCTTTTTCTCTTCTAAAGAATTGTATATCAATGCCATCAGAGATGTTAACGAAAAACTTTCGGAGACGTCTTGGAACACCTACTCCCGCAACTCCGCCTATCCCGGCTGCCCTTGCGGTCTGCTCCCTGACCGATATACTGCTGAGACTGTCATTTGCAAAGTGGTTTATGAAGATATAAGGGATACCCTTGCTAACTGCTTCCTGTATTATGCCAGCACTATCTCTGCCAGAGGCATAATGCATCACAAGCAGGTTGACCTTGAATTTCTCCAAGAGCTCTTTTGCCACATCGCCGGCGGTCGGCGCCTCATTAGGCCTCTCAGGAATAGGTTTTCTTTCAATAATTCCTCTAAAGACTATTCGATAGAGAATCGGATTATAAATTATATAATCTCGGAATGTATTTAAAACTAAATCAGTTAATTTATGCGATTTTACCGTTGTAATATCATGTTTAGCCTTGTTAACTGCCTTTATATTTACTGGTACTTTAACCAATAATCCTTTCCCGAGTTTTTCATACTCCAATCCGCTATTAATTTTTGTTTCCTTTAAAAGATACATCCTGATAATAGTCCAGTTATTGTTTGCCAGGAGCGTGCGATCAAGGTCATGAATATAGGTCTCCATTCCACCGCCGGAGGAGAACGCATGTGCAAATCTAAGGATACAGATATCTGATCGGCTCTTTAAGTCCATGAGATGCCTTTATAGTTCACCAGTCTTTCTTTGTCGTCTATCTTCAAACCCACCAGGTCATATATAATTTTATGTTTATCAATATGATTCAACAATTGGATATACTCATTATCATTATTAACAATAACTAAAATCTCGGAGACATCAACAACATCTCGTGGATTATCAACCATGAATCTAGAAATATACGGAATTTTGGATAAAATATATTCTTTATTTTTTCCAATCAATTGGGATAACTGAACATTACGATCATATATTTTTATATCATATCCCTTCCCCAGCAACGTCTCTAAAATGTCAATTATTGGGCTGTTTCGAAGATCATCTGTGCCACCCTTGAAACTCAACCCTAAAAAGCCCAATTGCCTCTTTCCAAAACTAATGATTTCTTCCAACACCACTCTTTTCTGCACTTCGTTGCTACGTTCAATGTTTTCAAGCATGGGACATTCCAGGTAGTTGTCATGCGCTATGGTACGCAACGCCTTTAGATCCTTTGGCAAACAAGATCCTCCATAGGCGAAACCCGGCTTTAGATAGTATGGGGAAATGTTCAGTTTAGTGTCGAGGCAAAAAATCTGCATTAGCTTCACTGCATCAACACCAATTTTTTGGCAGATATTGCCAATTTCATTAGCAAAAACAATTTTATAAGCATGGAAAGCATTATTGACGTATTTGATGAGTTCAGCCACAAGGACATCCGTAACGATAACTGGGCCTTTACATGCCTTGTAAAGATCCCTCAACATTCCTGCTGCTATCTCATTAGTTGTTCCAAGCAATGAATAAGGCGGATTGTAGTAGTCAGCCACAGCAGATCCTTCACGCAGGAATTCAGGATTAGATACAACTGCGAAGTCTTGATCTGCTTTGAGATTTGATATGCCTGATATCAACTGCGCGATACTAAAATTGGTGCCCGGCAATACTGTGGAACGAATAACAACAACATGAAAACTCCCCTTCTCTCGCAGGGCTCGGCCAATTTCCTCAGCGACTCGGAGAATAGCGCCCATATCCAAATGCCCGCTGGAGGTGGAAGGGGTTCCAACACATATAAATGAAATGTCAGTGTTATTAACCGCATCACTGACATTAGTTGTTGCACTAATTCTCCCCTGTGCGTGCCCCTCCTTAATTATATCATCAACATCCTTCTCAATGATAGTAGGAGATCCTTTATTAATTAGATCAACCTTAGACTCATTAACATCAACACCAATAACGTTATAACCATTTTTTGCCAAACAACCCAGACTTACACAGCCGACATATCCTAGCCCAAATATACTTATTTTCAATAGTCATCTCCATAGCCATAGGTTTTATTATAAAGATTGATGGTATTGTAATATTAAGCCTAAAATTAATACATTTATGCCTCATCGCGTAGTTGTGTGGGTAGCCACAAGATATGGTATAGTAGCGA
>CAZLRI010000359.1:0-2726 GCA_964561745.1 uncultured Pseudobdellovibrionaceae bacterium
TATCAAAGATGCCTAGTGTTTGTTCAACAGAAGCTTGTTTGGTTTTTGAAACAAGATTCTGCTGATTACAAACACTTGTGCACACCTTTTTTGAAATATCAAAGATGCCTAGTGTTTGTTCAACAGAAGCTTGTTTGGTTTTTGAAACAAGGTTCTGTTGATTACAAACACTTGTGCATGCCTTTTTTGAAATATTAAAAACGCCTAACCTATTTTTTACCGGTTTCTGGTGGAAGATACTCTTGTTTATGTCCGGCTTCTTCAAGTTCTTTTTTTATAACATTTTTAAGTTCCTGTTCCTCTTTTTCCGTAACCTCTGGGGATACAGCATCTCCAACTGCTTTTATCGCCTCCCCAACAAGCGATCTAATATCCTTTACTCCATCATTATAATTCTCAGCACCAATAAACCCTCTAACGTGTTCTTGCACTGTTTTACCACCAAGCTTATATCCCTTAACCATTGCAACTATTAATAAAATAGCTCCTAAAATAAACAGCCATTTGATTAGTTTCCACATATCTCCCCCTTTTTTATTAAGAATCTTCTAAAAACATTATGGTTCAGCGTCAATTAAATTTTTAATTGTATTTTAATAATAATGCACCAACAATATAGACAGTTCTAATCGTCTTTGGTATTATGCGCACTATCATGGAAAAACTCCCTAAGATATTGATTGTAGATGACAATAAAGTCAATGTAGAACTTCTTCGTTCCCAGCTTAAGCCATATCCTTATGATATTGAGGTGTCATTTGATGGAGAAGATGCTCTTGAAAAAATACAGAGAATGCTCCCTGATCTGGTGCTATTGGATCTTATGATGCCCAAAATCTCAGGTTTTGAAATCTGCAGATCAGTCAAACAAAATAAAGACACACAGTTTATACCTGTAATAGTCATAACAGCGCTTCAAGAGCTTGATGATAAAATAAAAGCAATCGAGCTTGGGGCTGATGACTTTCTTGTAAAACCCATTAACAGGCTGGAGTTAACAACCCGTATAAAATCTCTGCTTCATCTTAAAGCACTTCATGATGATCTTGATACAAGCGAAAATATACTATTTTCTCTGGCTGGTGCGCTTGAAGCAAAGGATTTTTATACAAAGGGTCATTCTGATCGGGTTGCAGAAGTAGCTAGCCTGATTGCTAGAAAAATGGGTCTATCAGAACGTGACCTAGATGCAATACGCAAAGGAAGCCTCTTGCACGATATTGGGAAAATTGGAGTTAAGGAATCGATTCTCTTAAAACCAGACAAGCTGACAGATGAAGAGATGGCTCACATCAAATCACACCCAAAACGTGGTTATGATATATGTTCTCCATTAAGATCAATAGAGCAGTCTCTGCCAATAATACGCTCTCACCATGAAAGAATTGATGGGGAAGGATATCCTGACGGGCTAAAAGGAGAAAAAATTCCGCTTCTTGCCAAAATAATAGCTATAGCAGATGCATTTGATGCTATGACAACAGATCGACCATATAGAAAGGGTATGAGCAAAGAGCAGGCTCTTAAAATATTTGAAAACGAGCTTAATAGCGGCCAGTGGGATCCAAAAATAGTTAAGATTTTTATCAAAATGATGCACGAACAAGAATGACTACTATTATAGCACGCCCATATGTCTTTATCTTCCTGATTGCCTTTCTTATTTTATCAATCAGAAAATGGGGATTAGCAAAGTCGCTACTGTGGCTGATCTCTGGTTATTTTATAGCATGGTTTTCAGAATATTCATCCATACATAATGGTTTTCCTTATGGAGAATATCATTATATCTATGAAAATTTAAAAGGCGAATTAATGCTGGCTGGAGTTCCTTTCTTTGACTCCTTGTCATACTCTTTTCTCACCTTTGCAGGATATTCCACAGCTGATTTTTTATTAAGCAAATCATCTTCAAAACTAAAAACATTAAAACTAATTCTATTGGGCGCCTTATTAACTATGCTCCTTGATGTAATCATAGATCCAGTTGCCACAATGGGAGAAAGGTGGTTCTTGGGAAAGATCCATTTTTATGCACATCCGGGGCTGTATTTTGGAGTGCCAGCCACAAACTTTGTCGGTTGGTTTTTGGTTGCTCTAACAATTATTAGTTTCAATTTCATAATATGGAAAATATTCCCAAATGTTTTTGTTAAAGAACCGATTAAAAAATCAGAATGGATATATCCTGCATTCTATATTGGAATAGCTCTTTTTAATATAGGAATAAGTCTTTGGTTAAGAGAATATCAGCTGGCTGGAAATGGCATAAGCATACTTTCAGGAATATTTATTACAGCAGCCATCTACCAGTTTCGTCTCAAAAGTTCTTGCTCGCATAACAGGCAGGTCTGAATCGCTGCCATCAAATTTACTACGACTTAACTTGAATAGCTTTGGACTGTCTGTTTGCCATGAGCCATGTCGAAGGGGTTTGCCAAAAAATGCAACTGCATTTTTTGGGTTAAATCTTTCCACCAGAGATACCAAAGAACCGCTCAAAGAAGCGTATCAACTTATCCAAAACACTCTCGCGTTTTTTGGAACGTTCCCCTCCGGGAGAAAAACGTGATACAGGCGGCAATCCATTTGATCCCAAAAATGTTGGGAGTCGATATTTTTAAAGGAACGCCGTAATGTATACTGCAATGAAGTCTCCTTGCACCGTATCGTATCCGCTTGCCGAAGGGCATCTAGCATAAGGAGAAGATAAGTGATAAAAGCTT
>CAZLRI010000360.1:0-2719 GCA_964561745.1 uncultured Pseudobdellovibrionaceae bacterium
AATCTCTCTTATCACTCATGTGCAGAGTTGGTCATTTTGTTTTGCCGGGGCTATAGTCATTAGTTTAAAACTAACAACTATCGACTAGTTGTTTTATGTTTATCAGACTTATCTTAGCGGATTTTTATATAGCTATTTCGCCAGTAAAAACAACTTCTACAGAGCCTCTGAGATAAATATGATTATCTTCCCTGTTCCAGTCTACCCCAAGAGATCCCCCTGGCTGTTCAACTGTTACTTTTCTATCTGAATATCCGTTTAAAACCGCTGCAACAGTAGCAGCGCATGCAGCTGTTCCACAACTCCTTGTTTCACCAACACCACGCTCCCAGATCCGCATCTGCAGATCTTTTTTCGATAGCACATTTACAAAACTGACATTTGCTCTCTTAGGAAAAATACTGTAGTTTTCAATAACAGGACCATATTTCTCAACCTGAACGGTCTTGATCTCATCATGGAAAATAATACAATGTGGATTGCCTATTGAAAGACAGGTGATTCGAAAATCCTTTGCTTCAACTTTGATCGGTCTATTAATAACTCTACCAGATAAATTAACCGGTATCTCCTTGCCCTTCATCTTGGGTTCACCCATATCAGCTTCAATCATATTAACTCCAACAAACCTCACGCTCTTGATGCCAGCTGGAGTTTCTATCATTAGTTCCTTTTTTGAACTAAATTTAGAATCCAATATAAATCTTGCCAAACATCTTATACCATTCCCGCACATCTCTGCTTCACTTCCATCTTGATTAAAAGTCCTCATACCAAAATCAGCTTTTCTGGATTTTACAAGCAGAATTAACTGATCACCACCAATTCCAGTATGCCGATTTAAAATCTTTTTTGCTGTATGCTGAGGGTTTGAAAAAAGCGTTTTTGTGCAATCAAATATCACAAAATCATTTCCACAGCTTTGCATTTTGACAAAAAACCTTTTCTTCTGTTTTTCCTTTTTTGTAGACATAGATCCTCCAAATTAATACCTAACTAGTTGAATTTTAAGAAAAAAGATATTGAAGTGTAACAGGCATAATATTTTATGTCAAGAAGATCGGGCTTTATTGTTGACTTTATTGGCATTTTAGCATAATTACCTTTTCAAGGTAACAGGAAGTTACCTTCCTACTAAAACATTTCTAAAAGTTTACGGGTTGCATGGGGTAATCAATTACATCCTGAAGAATTCAAAAACTTATTGGAAATTCACATATTAAAATGAATTTTGAAAGTTCTTTATTTAGTATAATATTTACTACAATTTATATACGGAGATGTCTGATAAATCCATTTCTTAGCTTTAACCTATGTATATAGTATTAATAATCTATTCACAAATCCCATTTACAAATAAAGAGACAAACAAGGAGTTTCTATGCATCTAAATGATTTAAAAACAAAGAAAATTGGAGAGCTTGCTGAAATGGCTCATGGCATGAACATTGAAGGAGCTGCTGCAATGAGAAGGCAGGAGTTAATATTTTCCCTTCTACAAAGCCAAACAGAAAAAAATGGCCAGATATTTGGTGAAGGAGTGTTAGAAATCCTACCAGATGGATTTGGCTTTTTAAGATCACCTGATTATAGTTATCTTCCAGGTCCAGATGATATTTACGTATCTCCATCACAAATACGCCGTTTTAGTTTAAAAACCGGCGACACAATAGCAGGACAGATTCGACCACCAAAAGAAGGCGAACGCTATTTTGCCCTGCTAAAAGTTGAATCAATCAGCTTTGAGTCACCTGAAGCTTCTAAAGATAAAATCCTTTTTGATAATTTAACTCCTTTATATCCAACTGAACGCTTGAAACTTGAGGCTGATCCAAAAAATTATTCAACACGCATAATGGATCTATTCACTCCAATCGGCAAAGGACAGCGCGCTTTAATCGTATCTCCGCCAAGGGCTGGAAAAACAGTAATGCTTCAGAATGTTGCTAATGCAATCACAAAAAATCATCCAGAATGTATAATGATAGTGCTGCTTATAGATGAAAGACCTGAGGAAGTAACCGACATGCAGCGGTCTGTTAATGCTGAGGTTGTTTCATCCACATTTGATGAGCCAGCACAGCGCCACGTACAGGTCTCTGACATGGTTCTGGAAAAGGCAAAACGTTTAGTCGAACATAAAAAAGATGTTGTTATACTCCTTGATTCTATCACCAGATTAGCACGCGCTTATAATGCAGTTGTGCCTCCATCTGGAAAAATTCTATCAGGCGGAGTTGATTCAAATGCATTGCACAAACCAAAACGTTTTTTTGGTGCTGCAAGAAATATCGAAGAAGGCGGCTCTCTCACAATCATCGGAACAGCATTGGTTGATACTGGCAGCCGCATGGATGAAGTCATCTTTGAAGAATTTAAGGGCACCGGCAATATGGAAATCCATCTGGACAGAAAGCTTATGGAAAAACGCGTATTCCCATGTATGGATATTAATAAGAGCAGCACCAGAAAAGAAGAGCTTCTGCTAAATGAGGAAGAACTTAACAAAACTTGGATATTAAGAAAGATGCTTCAACCGCTTAATCAAATAGATGCAATGGAATTCATTTTAGATAAGTTACAATCCACTAAAACCAATAAAGAATTCCTGATGTCCATGAATAAATAGGTTTCAAGGTAACTGCTCACCCAAATTCTAGTTTTTATCGGAACTTCCCCCTCAGGAAAGCAGTAAAAAATGGCTAAAACGTAGGCAGGG
>CAZLRI010000361.1:0-2707 GCA_964561745.1 uncultured Pseudobdellovibrionaceae bacterium
TCGCCCCAAAATCGCAACAAATATCCGTAGTTACAGCTTAGTGTCGGATTGTGGAACTACATCGCCAGACCTGATGAAAATTAAGACTAATAAAATATTTATTTACCTCGATTTGCTAATCTAAAAATAATAGCCATTGCATGTACATAGAATTTATAATTTATAATATTCCATAGACAAAATCGAAAAAAATTTGCATAAGAGTTTACACAATAAATCAACATAAAAGGAGGAACAATGGCAGTTTCCTATAAAGAGCTTGGATTTGCGAATACCAAGGATATGTTTCAAAAGGCATTTGAGGGCAAGTGGGCAGTACCAGCTTATAATTTTAATAACATGGAACAGATTCAGGCTATCATAACAGCCTGCGTGGAGACCCGATCTCCCGTGATTTTGCAGGTTTCCAGTGGGGCACGCAAATATGCAGACCAAACTTTGCTTCAATACATGGGTCAAGGTGCTGTGCAAATGGCGCGTGTTATGGAGAAAGTATTTGGATGCAACCAGCCTATTCCAATCGCACTGCATTTGGATCATGGTGATACCTTTGATCTTTGCAAATCCTGCATTGAACATGGTTTTTCATCTGTTATGATTGATGGTTCTCATCATTCTTATGAAAAGAATGTCGAGTTGACCAAACAGGTTGTGGAATATGCGCATAAATATGATGTGACTGTGGAAGGCGAATTAGGTGTGTTGGCTGGTGTGGAAGATGATGTGTCAGCAGAAGAATCCCATTATACAAAACCTGAGGAGGTCTTTGATTTTGTAAAGCGCACAGGCGTTGATTCTTTGGCTATCTCAATTGGCACCTCGCATGGTGCTAATAAGTTCAAACCTGAACAATGCACACGTAATGAAAAAGGGATATTAGTGCCACCACCTCTTCGATTTGATATCTTAGAAGAGATCGAAAAGAAGATTCTTGGATTTTCAATTGTGCTGCATGGGTCATCATCAGTGCCACAAGAAGCTGTTGCCACGATTAATCAGTTTGGTGGAGCGCTTAAAAATACAATTGGTATTCCAGAGGAGCAGTTGCGACGTGCAGCCAAGTCAGCTGTATGCAAGATCAATATTGACTCTGATGGTCGCTTGGTCATGACTGCGGCGATACGCAAACATTTTCATGATAAACCAGCAGACTTTGATCCACGCCAATACTTGAGTCCTGCCAGAGCAGCGCTGGTTGAAATGTACAAACAAAAAAATATCAAAGTATTGGGATCAGCAGGGCAGTACGGGAAGATGGTGGAGAAGTAAAGGTAAAGTATAAGCGAAATCAAGAAGGCTAGCATTTGCTGGCCTTTTTTGTTTGTGCGCCTGACAGGGCGCACCCACTTGGAGGTGATGGAACTATTTATTCATCAGGACAATAACGGGACTGTGAATGAACAGGTGGAACCTGCGAAGAAGGATAACAATCATAGCTCATAGGAACATCAAAAAGCTCGAAATAGCTGCTCAGATCTGCGCCTGTAGGTGCTTCAAGTGCTGGCAGCATGCAATAGTTAGGAGGACATGCCATCTCGTCTCGTTCTCTTCCTTCTTCAACCATGTGTAAGAATCGCGGGATGACATTGTGCCCATAGAGTTGTCTTATTCCTTCAAAAAAACAATAAGCTGATTTGTAATAAGCAGCGCCAGAGGACCCTCCTGTGTCAAGTGATGTGTAGGGTATAACTTCTGGTTGTGGTAAGGCTGTTCTGTAAAACTCATCATCAATGTACACACCATGATTTTCCCTGTAACCGGTTTCCATGCGCTCTGTTTGAAAATCATAGGTCCATCCAGTGCTTCGATTAAAAGATCTGTCATGAAAAACACGGATCGTGATATCTATTGAGCTCACTCTTTCAACTGATAGTAAAAAAGAGGAATCACTTGAAATTCTATAGGTCGTTTGTGACATGGCTGTAAACCGTTGTCTGGTCCGTTCTTCAGCCACGCTATCTGTTTCTTCATCATACGCGCTGAATATAGGACGCCACCAAGCTGGCAAACCAGGGATCTCTATTTCAGCTCCTAAAGGAAAAGTTCCTTCAACGATGGGTTCATGATGAATCGTTCTCTCTGTGGCATAGACCTCGGCATACGTAGACAAACCCTCTTCCATCCAATGGGGAAGCCTTAGGTGATCTCTCATTACATGGGAAAGTTCATGAATCACTGTTTCGTTGGTGACCATTTCGGTTAGGCCTCCTGATTCTTCATCCCTAATAAAATTTAGTGTTGATGCCTCTGTGCCAGGTGATGCTGCAGGCCAGTAGATGGCATCTCCTGCATGTGGTGGTGGAAAACCACCATCAGGTAAATACCATCGCAGGGATATAAATGGTGTATGTTCCGAGATATCAAATAGAGATAGCAATTGTTCATGGCCCATCTCAAGTTGATTTAAGTAATATTCTGCAATGATTGGGTCTGCAGCGGATGGAATCATGACTCGATAATTATCATGTGTGAAAATCGTTTCAGAGGCAGATGGTTCATGAGGTATGAATTCGCTGCACCAGCTATGGATTTCACCAGATGAGCGACATTCGTCATATAGATTTCGCCTGGATTCAATGGGTCCATGATACAACGATTCAACAGACAGGCTTGCTTCATATCCACATTCAGCATTTCGTAACAAGGCTGTTCTTAATGAAACACCATAATATTCAGTGCACCTTAAGGAATGATTTAGGATTGGTAA
>CAZLRI010000362.1:0-2697 GCA_964561745.1 uncultured Pseudobdellovibrionaceae bacterium
TCTCTTATCCAGCACAATAACAGCAGCAACCTTTCTTTTTATACAGTTGCCTCTTAATGAAACAACGCACGCTATCTCCATGAAATATTCGTCCCAGTCAGGACGAATCAAATTGGCGGCTAATGCTTGCACAACCTGCCTTATCTGTTCATACAGATCTTCCATTGTACTGTTATTTTCTACAGTAGCATCAGCCATTGCTATGGTTCTGTTCAATTGTTGCGTCACAGGATCATCAGACTGGGCTTCACGTGCTTCCAGTTTTAAAAAATTTTCATATGTCTTGGGATCACTTTCACGCTTTCTTGCCTTAATGCGCTCAAACCTTATCTTTGGATCAGATTCTATTGAAAGAAGATAAAATCCTCTGCTTCGACGAAGAGCTTCTACTTCAAAAGGGTTGCGAATGGAATCAACAACTGCATGAGCATCAGGACCGATTTTTCTCAAAACCTTTTCAGCTAAAATACCAGCCCCATAAGTAGCGCGCATCTCATTTGCAACATTGATAAGGTTCTCTCTTGTAACCTTTAAGCCTCTTGAAACAATCTCATCGCGCACAACATCAGAAAGCGAATAAAATTGATATCCGCTCTCCTCAAGAAATTTGGCAACCTCACCTTTGCCAGACCCGTTTTTACCTGTTAATCCAATAAGCATAATGTTGGGGTAGCTAACAAAAAAACATACATTTGACAAGGAAAGTTAAAAACTATGGTAATCGCGAGTTTTAGTCTGCATATTTGCGCACCCTAAAGGGTGCGGCTACCTTTTATAAAAATGTTTGGTAATCGCATGGATTTGGTAGCCGCAGGCTTTAGCCTGCGTGATGTGAGCGCCACCAAGCAACAAAATTCGTAATTACAATGTTCGTAATTACACAGATTGGTAGATGCAGACTTTAATCTGTGTCTCGACTCAGTATTAATAAATTTGATTCACGACGATAATCTACCCTTACTGAATGATCCTGCTGAATGCGCTGAAGAACTAAATCGATTAATTCACTAGATAGCCCACATGAGCTCATTGTCATACGGATTTCCCCTATTGAAGATAAATGATCTAAGGCTTCTGATAACAGATGATATATGCCATTTATATTATTGCGTCTTGCTTTAATCAAAGCCCCCAGAGAGGGATCCACCTCTAGCCACTCTTGTTCATTAAAATATTCTAAAAAAGGAGTCTTATCTCGAAAACCAGCGCTTTCTAAAAACATAATCAGATCAAATTCTCCAAGATCCGACGGCCAAAGACGATTCATATCAAATTGGTGAAATGGAAGACCTATTGGCGTAAATTGGTCTGAAATATCAGCTAGGGTTATCCTTTCTGGATCAACCCCTAAATAGACAAGCATCTGTTCAATGTGAGCAGGGCCAGCCCCCATACTTAATGTCCTTCTGATCTCACCTGATTGCATGCGATGGATAAGATTTGGTGTCAGCAGTCCCTTTTCTACATAACAACTGGGTGGAAAATATACATATGTGCTATCTGGTAAAGCAATGAGAAAAGGACCGCGCATCCTTGGAAACAGACATGCTTGGGTCCCCAGCATATAGTCATATAGCTCTTGCTGAGTCATTTGACGAACATCAGGCAAGATATCTGGTCGCAAATAAGATTCTCTTCCTCTCTTGATACCTAATTGGAGCATGTAATCTCTTAACGGTTCAAATAATCTCACTCCATTTAAACCCTGTGCATGAATAATACTCATGTGTAAGGCATCTAAAATAGAGCTGCACATGCCCTGCGCAATAGTCATCTCATGGGCTGGAAAGATCCTTTGTTCTTGCGCGATCTGAAGCAATCGACGAAAACCCTCTACTGAACCAAATGTATCAATATAGCACGACTCTGTTTGGGTGGCATATGTACCACCCAAATAAGCTATGCCCTCTTCAATTTGATCATACCCCTCTCTTAACCTTGCTAATACGCTCTCTGAAGGGCTGGTATTCACAACATCTAAAAGGATATCTTGGATGTTAGGTTGTACTATTTTTAGTAAATCTTGTTGTGTAATAGATAGGTTTGCTCTTGCTGCAAAATCAGTTAAATCAACACTGCTGGACAAGCTGGGTTCCCATCCACTTAAATGTTCCAATATCAATTCCACTGGACGACCAGAAACGCATTGATAAGTAAATACCTGCCCTGAATATTGAAAATACAAAACCCTAGCATTTACAGATGTTATAAAAACCACATCAAATTCATGTGAGTCAAACGCATCTCTGAATCTTCTAAATCCCTCATGATCCCAAAATCCTCCCATAGTTTCTCGAAATATATATTCAAGCACCTGCTTGGTAATCGGTCTTGTTGAAAGCATTGTCTTCAATTCTGTAAAGGTAATGGTATCTGGATCTAATCCCATCTGGACTAATGCTTCTCGTGTCTCTCTATCTGCACATACAAGTTGATCAGATTGTTCTCTGGATTCTCCTATCCTGCTTTCACCAACTTCACCTGCAGCACCTGTCAAAAGCAGCATTGGTCCAAAGATCAATCCATGTACAAAGAGTTGACCCAAGTAGCGTGTGTGATTTACAAGATTTCTTGCACCTTGAATAAATCTCTCTACATGTGCTTGCTGTCTGGCTTGATGCTCAGTTCCCCATCTTTCAATTCGCTTAATATGTGGAGCTGATATTCTTCTTGCTATTGGTCTTGCTCCTAATCCAA
>CAZLRI010000363.1:0-2682 GCA_964561745.1 uncultured Pseudobdellovibrionaceae bacterium
CAGAATTCAGGAGCCAGAATCCAGAATAGAAGCGGTAACTGCTCAGCCGCCGATCTACGCTGATGATCACTGATATTATTTCTTTGTATTTAAACCTATCTGCGTTCATCTGTGTGAATCTGTGGCTGAACGGTTGCTAAAATACAATGATATATGGTAACTGTCAAACTAAAACGTATCTTACCTTTGCAAAGGATCAGGATAAATTGCTAACAATTTCAATCAATTCTTGACACATTGGGGCGTATTTCCTATAAATCGGATCATACGGCACCCGCCAGTTAGGACATCTTTACGAGAGGAATAATGGATGCTCAATAATTTGATATTTAGAAAAGCTCAAGAGTGGATTATCTCGGACACTTGTACTGTTAAACCACTTTTCGAACATATAAATCGTAACGGCAATTTACGCGAAGCACAAATTCAGGCATTACTTGTTTATTTATTTCTAAAAATTGAAGGCGGGAACAAACCCCTATCAACTCTTTTTAGTGAAAATTTCTTCGGTTGCGATGAAGATTTATCAAGTTTGAATATTAATCAGAAGCTACGGAATGTTTTGGAAAGTAACTGTACCGCAAGAACATTGTTTGACCTTTCACGCACTTCGATAAAAAGCAATGGAAATGGAAAGAAAACCCGGACAACACTTTTCCCTGACTTAGAACAATATATAATTAAAAACCCTGATAAAATTGATTATGAAACTGTAAGTAAAGGACTTTTTTATGGAGTAGAATATCCTGATTACCTTTTTAGTTTGCCTATGGGCGCGGGTAAAACCTTTCTCATGGCGGCAATCATTTATCTTGATCTTTACTTTGCCCTGAACGAGCCGGACAATCCCGTGTTTGCTCATAACTTTCTTATTCTTGCGCCTTCGGGCTTGAAAAGTTCAATTATTCCAAGTCTTAAAACGATTGAACGCTTTGACCCGTCATGGATACTGCCGGAACCTGCGGCTACTAACATCAAGAGGATGATTAAATTCGAAATCTTAGACCAACCGAAATCGGCAAAGAAAAGCAACAAAGCACGAAATCCGAATGCTCAAAAAATATCCATTTATCAGCCTTTTGATACACTGATGGGGCTTGTCATGGTGGTGAATGCCGAAAAAGTTATTCTGGACAGGTTAGACCTTGATCAAAATGGGCAATTATTTGAGCATACCGAAGACGAGAAAGACCGGCTTGCCAATGAGCTTAGAAACATCATTTGTAAAATTCCAAATTTGCAGATACATATTGACGAAGTCCATCATGCCGCAACTGATGATATTAAATTGCGTCAGGTAGTCAATAAGTGGAGCAAAAACGGTTCAATAAATTCTGTGCTTGGTTTCTCCGGCACTCCCTATCTTGGCGCTGGTGAAACGATAAAAATATCCGACGAGATACAACTTAAATTCACACAAATAACAAATACTGTCTTTTACTATCCTTTAACAACTGCGGTAAAGAAATTCTTAAAGAAACCACGCGTAGAGCAGACTTCCGGGCTTACCTCAATCCAAATAATAGAGAAAGGGGTAAAAGATTTTTTGAATACTTTTGGAGGTGTTGTTTACAATAACGGAAGTATAGCAAAACTGGCCGTTTATTGTGGTAATATTGAAAGACTCGAAGAAGAAATATATCCGTATCTTATTGGAACAATGAAAATAAAGCCCGAAGAGATATTGAAATATCATAAAGGGAATAAGAAATATAAAACCACGAAAGAAGCAGAAACTGACTTTAATTCTCTCGATACACCGCTTTCCAAGAAAAAAATTATCCTGCTCGTTCAAATAGGCAAAGAGGGTTGGGACTGCCGGAGCTTGACCTCCGTAATTCTTTCGCAAAAAGGCGATTGCCCGACAAATATGGTTTTACAGACATCTTGCCGTTGCCTAAGGCAAGTTGACAAGGGTTTATACGAAACAGCGCTTATCTGGTTAAATGAGGAAAATGCTAAATCATTAGATAAACAGCTGAAAGAGGAACAGCACACTAGTATTCAGGAACTTTCATCTTTAGGAAAAGACAGCGATATCGAAATGATTGAACGCTTTTCCCGTATGGATTACCTTAAATTACCGAAGATAGATTTTTGCCAGCTCAATGTTGAATATGAAACAGTAATTACTGATCAGGAAGCACAACCTGAAAAGACGATTTCTCAAATCAATTCTAAAAACCACTTTGATATTGCTGTTATAGTGGAACGAGGACTTTCAAAAGATGATCTGACTAAAAAAGATTTACTTGATAAAATCGAGGGGGATAGAGCTGATTTTGACCGGTGGATTTTTGACATTGCCCGTGGAAGTATGGGAAGTCTGAACACACACAGTTTATACCAATATGAAAAACCTCTTTTAATTATATTTACAGCGGTCACTTATGAAAAAACAGATTATCGCGTGTTCAATAATCTCTTTAGACAGGATGAAATCAAATCACGCATCCGGCTTGCTTTTCATAAGCATCGTGAACTTAATGTAAGGTCGGAGATTATTCCTAAAAGCGCCAGTCTGCTCGTGATAGAAAAACTTGTTCCTGTTGAAGATCACGATAAACTGTATCCTTCTGTAAATGATACGCAAGATATTCTACAAGCTGATAAAACCGGAAAAGATATTTCAGTTTTACAGAAAGAGATTGAAGTCGCTCAAAGAAAGATGAAAGAATTTAT
>CAZLRI010000364.1:0-2669 GCA_964561745.1 uncultured Pseudobdellovibrionaceae bacterium
TCAATGATGTTAACGCTAGCACAACTGCCTTTGCTACATCTGTTGCATATGATGCGGAAAATAATCGAACCAGGATAACTTATCCATCTGGGAAGGTGATCAATCTGAATCATGATGAAATTAACAGAATCACACAAATATCAGATTCGAGCACTGTATTGGCAAACCTTGATTGTGCCAATCAGGATCAGATCGCTAGACGTTCTTATGCAAATGGAAGCATAGTGACATCCCATTATGATGGGTTAAAGAGAACCATCTCTCATATTAACAATCACGAAGCTACTGTTATCGCAGGTTTTGAGTTAGGATATGATAAAGTTGGTAATCGTTTGTATGATCGTTTTACGCACAAAATAGATTCAGGTGATGTTTACTCTTATGATAGTTTAGCAAGGATTACTCAAGCGACATATGGTGTGGCTGATCCACGAAATCACATCGCAGATCCAATGTCGGGAACTTATGAGCGCCACGAATTATATAATTTAGACCCTGTATATAACTGGATTTCACGCTTGCAGCGATTAAACCCTGCAGATCCAACTGAAGATATTGCAACATCATTTACTGCAAACAGCGTCAATGCCTATGAATCAGCTACGTCGACTCAAGACGGTCTTGAGATAGCCTCTGTTGCATATACCTATGATGCAAACGGCAACCTATCACAGGATGACCAATTTACCTATCAATATGATTATCGGAATTTGCTTGTTGAAGTCAGAAACAGAGAGACAAGCGAGCCCATTGTATCTTATAAATATGATGTATTAGGACGCAGGATTTCAAAGACTACTTTAGAAGGAGAGATACGATTTATATATGATGGTGCTCATGTGATTGAAGAGCGAAGCGATGATTCGGTTATTGCAACATACATCTATGGAAATGGCATCGACGATCGAATTACTATGGAGCGCGGTGGTCACAGATATTTCTATCACACAGATCCATCAGGAAATGTTGCTGCCATAACCGATAACACAGGTGCTTTGGTTGAACGATATGAATATTCAGCATATGGCGAGGTTACAATTACAGATGCAAGCGGAGCTGTGCTGGTAGAAAGTGGAATTGATAATCCATATCTCTATTCAGGCAGGAAATATGATTCTGAAACCGGTCTCTACGATTATCGTCTGCGAACCTATAATCCAAAACTCGGCCGCTTTATACAACAAGACCCATTGGGTTACATTGATTCTCTGAATCAATATGCCTATGTGCTGAATAACCCGGTTAACTTCATTGATCCATTTGGATTATCGACAATGGCTGGCAGCGGGAATGTGGCTGCTGGGGATCCTTCTTCATGGTTAGGTGAAACATGGGATTATGTAAGTGAGTATGTTGCCAGCAATATTGAGGAGTCTAATCACAAGTGGGAACGCATGATGGAACTTCAAGCGCAATCATTTTCCAGTCTAAGTTCTGAAGAACAAGCAGAGCTTACAAATCTTGCTTATGACATGTATGGTGGATTGTTAGGTGGTGGGGGAATAAAGTGGCTTGGAGGTGGTGGCAAAGTTGGTGCTGGGTTTGCTGGTAAGCTGTTTGATAAAATTGGTGATGCAACGTGGAGAAGGTGGATGGGGAATAGTATATATCTTGAAAGAGGGGGCTATGCAGTTCAATCTAATACGAGTGAAGCCATTCAGGCTTTATATGGAGCGAGAAGCGGCTGGGCTATATATCGACAAGGTACGTTTAGAATACAAAATATAAGTAATGCTCAATTTTGGTCATTTGAGAATCCAACTACTGTTTCAGATTTTGCTAATCGCATGGGGATGCCTGGTTTCTCTCAACCTCGAATCGACTGGATGATTGGAGGTAGGCTTAAACCTCAAATTCCAGCTATAACAAGACCAGCTCCAGGAATTGGTTCTAATATTGGCGAAGGCATGGAATTAGTTGTTCCTCAAGGAGGGGTTCAAATTGATTGGTTTTATATGCCATAGTTTATAAGGAGAATTATGAAGAGAGAAAAACTAAAAAATAATTATGAGTTGTATAGCTACCTTTGTTCATTGGCAGAGCTGTTGAATCAAAGAGGAAAAGGGGAATTTTCGGAGAAGCTAGTTTTTGCAAGTAAGTTTTTTGGAGGTTCATCGTCTGAATTTTTATATGAAACAAAAGATGCTCTAAATGAACTTCAAAAAGCTCAGGATATTTTTCTAAGTGAACAAGAAAAACTGGATCTCAAAAAAATTATTTCTCAAATTGATGATGCATTTAACAAAATAGGAGGAGGATAATCCGAAGAGCGGGGTCAGAAAAAATAACATTAACACCACCAGTAGGTACGCCAATTATTGGACCACGTCCGGTCGTTGGTGGAACTGGAAATGAAGTAATCTTTTTTGGAGGATACTAACTATGATTGAACTTTCGGCCAAGTGGACAGCAAAATTAGCATCAGAGCCTGAAACGGGTATGGGTTATCAAGTAATTAGTGTTATTTTAAGAGACGGCAGAAGGTTTGATCAAGTTGTTGTTGTCGAGGGCAAAATAACTGAGATAAGAGGCTTAAGTGACATCCCGTTTACAGAGAATCAGATTAACCAAATCATTTTGACGCACGATAAATGGAATTTTAATACAGAACAGTAAAAAACAACAGGGTCAGAGCTACACATTACACATTGTTTGAGAAACCAAGATGT
>CAZLRI010000365.1:0-2665 GCA_964561745.1 uncultured Pseudobdellovibrionaceae bacterium
TCCAAAGATTTTATCTATTCAAGAAATACCAGAAATATATTTTATTAGGTGGCGGATAGAAATAATATTCAAATGTTGGAAGAGTTACTTTAAGATTACAGAAATTCCAAAGGATGCAAACAAGATTAGAATGGAGTCTTACATTTACTGTATGCTGATATTCATTATTCTGTTCCAGGTAAGTTTTTACAATTACTGTTGGAATAGATTTTCTATAACATCTTCAAAAGTAAAGACAAGGGGTTTAAGTATGATGCAAGTAATGCAATATGTAACAAACAATATTAATTTCTTAGTTTTAGGTTTTAGCTCGATGTGTATTGACTGGGATAAACTTCTTGAAAAGCAAATATCTTATTACTGTCTTTATGAAAGTCGAAATGATAGAACTAATTATTACCAAACAATCAAAAATTAAGTTGACGCCTATGCGACTTGTCGGGAATGTTCTTTGAATAGTTGAATTTTTCCCGGTTGTTTTTTTAGTTGATGAAATTTGTAGCTTATTTTTCTGTAGTACCTTTTAGCAAAGTTTTAAGGTTCGGAAAAAGCTAGGGTCGTATTTCTTGCACAATATTGGAGGCGCTAAGCTTTTATTAATTTAGATATTTTATTTTGCTTAAAAGGGAAGATTCGTTCTATACCAAAGCTATCTCTTCTACCAAAGAAGTTTTTACGGTGGATAAACACGTTCATATCGAAAACATATCTCATTTCTTTTATTAAAAAATCTTTACCATCAAGTTTGCCAAAACTTGTAATTAAATTGCTATGCCCATTAGGACTTTGGCTGTACATGAAAAAAATCCTTGACATGGAAAAGAAAACTTTTAATATGGAAAAAGGAATCACGAACAAGAAATAAGAAATCCTGAACACGGGAAAGAAAACCCTGAACATGGAAAAGAAAATCCTGAACATGGAAAAGAAATTCCTGAACATGGAAAAGAAAATCCTGAACAAGAAAAAGAAAATCCTGAACAAGAAAAAGAAAACCCTGAACATGGAAAAGAAGACCCTGAACAAGGAAAAGAAAATCCTGAACAAGGAAAAGAAAACCCTGAACATGGAAAAGAAAACCCTGAACATGGAAAAGAAAATCCTGAACAAGGAAAAGAAAACCCTGAACAAGGAAAAGAAAACCCTGAACATAAAAACAGATTTCTCTTATGGGAAAAAGGGTTTTCTCAATGTAAAAATGCGTAAATAGAGTAAAAACGCAATTAATTGTAAAACAAGAAATGATCTGGTTGGTTATATGAATATTGTGATGAAGTTATCTACACGCGTAAGCCCTGAAAGGGCGATATACCACAACATAGGGCGTAGCCCTATGGGGAATGAAAGAATAATAAACACCAAAGCCCTGAAAGGGCGAAATAAATTATGGGACAATCACTCGTAAAAAATTATATGCACATCATATTCAGTACTAAACTGAGAGTACAGCTAATTCATCAACCGGTACAAGATGAGTTAAACAGCTATATCGGTGGTATCTGTAAAGAGATGGAATGTCAGCCTATCAAAATAGGCGGTTACACAAACCATATTCATATTCTCTGCATGTTATCCAAGAAAATTGCTTTGATGAAGTTATTGGAAGAAGTGAAGTCACATTCTTCAAAGTGGATAAAAACAAAAGGCACAGAGTTAAATAACTTTTACTGGCAGAACGGATATGGAGCGTTTTCTGTAAATCCAACTGAAATTGACAAAGTGATTACTTATATCGAAAATCAGAAAGAACATCATAAAAAGAAAACATTCCAGGAAGAATACAGAGCATTTTTAAAGAAGTATAAAGTAGAATATGATGAGCGATATATATGGGATTGAAACTTATGCCGCCCTTTCAGGGCTTGAGTATTTTGGGATTCTATCTCATAGGGCTTCGCCCTATGTTGACATATTCCGCCCTTTCAGGGCTTGAACGTTTCTTGGTGCATTCTCATGGGGCTTCGCCCCATGTTTATAGATTCCGCCCCTTCGGGGTTTGAGTCTTGTTCTAATAATTTTGTTTGCGTGAATATTATAAGGAAGATATTAATGTGCTTCAGTCCTGAAAGGGCGAGATATTCCAACATAGGGCGCAGCCCTATGTATAAAGATGAATAAACTCCAAAGCCCTGAAAGGGCGGAATAAATTGATGAAGGATTCTTGGAACAAATAGCGTAATGGTTTTATGACGACAAAAGAATGTGTTCGCATATATAACATAAACTCATAACTAACTTAAAAGGAGGAAATTATGTCCAAAATAAAATCAGATCTGAATGGAAAAAATGTTGATGAAGAAATTCAGGCAACAAAAAACCGCTACGCTGCTCTAACAGGCAGTGAAGCAAAAGTAACCGTAGATGCTGCTAAGTTAAGCAGTTATCAAACCGCTATAAATGCTGTTGAAGCGAAAGAAAGCGCTCTTTTGACTCTTAAGGATAAACAAAAACAGGCAGTTATAGAAAGAGATACCGCGTTGGAAACCCTTGAGAAGATTGACGCATCAATTGTTGATGAGATTAACGGCAAAACGGATGATGTGAATCTTTTATTAACTACCGGGTTTCCAGTTGCGGCGGATAGAAGTCCATCCGAACCGCTTCAACAGGTAACTAATCTTTCGGCGGCAATTGGAGATGAAGCCGGCGAAATTGATGTGAACTT
>CAZLRI010000366.1:0-2663 GCA_964561745.1 uncultured Pseudobdellovibrionaceae bacterium
CTTTGCTTTTCAAAATACTAAATCATACTTAAAAAAATTACTGTCGGATTAAGGAGAAGGATCTTATCTGCTGCGATCAAACTTAAAAAACACTGATCCGGCAATTTTGTGGCAGCAGTATATTCAGCTTACAGAGATAGAACAAGTTTTCAAAGAATTAAAAAATGACCTGGCGATACGGTCGGTTTATCATCAATGTGACAAGAGAATTGAATCACATATCTTTGTGGCATTTTCTGCATACTGTTTACAGGTAACACTCAAACATAAATTACGGCCGCTGGCACAGGGGTTGACTCCAAGAGCCGTGCTTGAAAAATTTACTGCAATTCAGATGGTGGATGTTCATCTGCCAACAACGGATGGCAGACACTTGATATTATCACGATATACTGAGCCGGAAGATGATGTGTAGTTGTTGCTTCATGAAATGAAACCTAAGCTTCCAGGCCAACCGCCTCCAAAAATCACAACTTCCAACTCATAAAATCATTGTTTTGTAGTGCCGACCTTTGCCACTCCAACTACCAAATATCAATGACTTAGCCCACTCTTACATGCCCAATCACGGAAGTCGGGTTAGGCATGCCAATTAATTAGCAACTTTTAGTACTACTTATACCGATAATAATAATAGGAGATAAGATGCCAATAAATGTAAATGGTCAACCTATTCAGGATAATAATATCCAAGAAGCACAAGAAGCATTAGAAATAATTGAAAATAATCATCAATTCGATTCCACCATATTTCAAGATAGAAATATAGATATTAGAGAAGCAACTTTTATTATGGATCGTAATTCTGATGGAATTATCAATAGGTCCGATCTTGATAATCTATGGTCATATCATGTTCGTTTAAATGAAAGGCAATTTTGTGCACTTGCCAGGTTATTTGCTGAACGTTTTCCCAGAGAAGAAAATCAAGAAGGTTTTGCTGTTCTTAGCCAAGATGTGACAGACCCTATGGAGCATAGGCAATTAATGTTAGATTTTTTAGCAGTACCAAGGTCCCATATTAATGCTATTCCTGAATATTCGCATAGAAATTTTTTCTTCACAGTGATGCCAGTGGACGTTTTAGACCAAGACGCCAGAGAATCTCGTCAAAGACAAAGAGGAATAGAAATAAATGAGCAGGCTTCAATAGCAAACGAAATCCTGCAAGCATCTTCTCAAACAAGATGTACGATATTTGTAGATTCTGAAACAGGGTTGCAAGATGTTAGAGAAGAATATTTTCGGGCCGTGCCTGCCCTAAGAGAGCAACATGAAACAGGTAGGTTGATTTTTCAGGTTGGACAAAATAATAATTCCATTTGGGCTCAAGATATTGGTGAATCAACTCAGTCCGAGTTTATTATTGGTGGTGGCACGTCCCCATATCGTCGAGATCAGATGAATATTTCTCTGGTACATATACCCATTCGCTTTGCCGGCGGTGACATTACAACAACAACTATCAATGGTGAGAATATTGTAATAGTTGGGCATGGGTCAATTCAAATGACACATGCAAACTATGATAATTTTGTAACAACAATATCAGATGATGAAATACGAGCTGTTTTACAACATGCTTTTTCTGTGGATAGAGTCATATTGTTGACCAATCCTACGGGAAATAATGCGCCTGAGCTTGCATTTCATATAGACCAAGTCGTTACTTTTCCATCACCAGGAGTGGCGATCATGTTGATGCCAGAAACAGTAACCCCTACAACCTCTTTACCTGAAGCAGAAATAACAGAAGATGCCTATTCTGAACTGAGAGGTGCTATATCTCATTACCAAGATCAGCTTAGGCAAGCAGGATTTAGAATAATTGAAATTCCAACAACATCTGCACATGTTGGAAATTTTCAATCCTATACAAATGCGATACCTATAACAAAAGATGACGGTAGTACTGTAATTATTATGCCAAGTTTTGACGATAACAGTACTGAGGAACAGATCCGTAGTATCTTAGAAAGAGAAGGAATGGAAGTACGATTTGTAAGAAATATGACTTGGGAAAGAAGAGGAAATACTCATTGTATAACTGGAACTTTACCAAACGAATAAAAATCAGACGGACTGAAAAATTAACACATATATCAAATATCATCTAATAATATAAAGCGCTCCTACATCTCTTAACCCACCTAAATCAGCATACGGAGAACCGATTGCGATGTCATCGTATCCATCATTATTTATATCGCCAACAAACCCACCGCTCTGACCTATATAATCAACATCTATCGAGTCATCAAAACCAACATCATGAGATATCCCATCGCTTCTGCCTATTATAACATCTGCATCCTGCCAAGTTAGGGAACCATTAATACCAGAATGTCCGTAAAATACAAAAGCTCCACCACGATCACGGGATAAACCATTATCAAATCCTGGTGCTGTAACTAAAAGATCATCAATACCATCATTATTAAAATCTCCATTTGCATCAACACGTGTTCCAAATTTATCAACTGCAAATCTTCCTGCTATATTCATATCTGCATCACTTAACGAGCTCACTCCATCCCAGTTGCCCCGGCCAAAGAAAACATAGACCATCCCAGCATCAGCGATGCCAGAAACATCAAATTCAGGAGAAGATATTATAAGGTCATCTATTCCATCTGAATTGATATCTCCATTCATACTCATGG
>CAZLRI010000367.1:0-2657 GCA_964561745.1 uncultured Pseudobdellovibrionaceae bacterium
GGCCTCTTCAGGATAAGATTTAATAATTTTACAATCCGAAGGCGACAGACTTGTATAAATACTTTTGATTTTGCTTGATTGCGCGAAACAAATCGCTGGAAACAACATTAATATAAAAATGAATAATGATAAACGCTTCATCATATCTATTTCTCTCTGGGTATAAATTTAACAGTTGTATGCCATTTTCCGTTAACAAGAGTTTTTGTAGTAACTTTTATTTTTGTTTCATTCTTAATTCTAGCATCTTCAACTATCTCTGAGGTTTTAAGATTTATTGTTGATAACAGAATACTCCTCAGTGATGTGCCAGCAACACCCATCTTTATCAAAAATTCGCAGCACTTTTTTACTTTTATCAACCTGCGGCACAACCAGATGCCGACCCAGCTCGCTAAAAGCCTTGCTATAAACAAACTTGTGCGCTTTTCTGGATGAAAGGTATATATTGTAAGATGGCATTCCATATGATCCATTAGACCCATTGCAAATAGCAATATCTTCCATTCCATCAAAATTAAAATCATCTACATTTAAGACAGGCTCGTCATCATAAGTTCCATCTATATTGGTCAGAGATTGCTTGTTTTTATCAAGCTGGATATAGGTTTCAGAGAGATCAATGACCTGATAAGGCTTTGTACCATTCTTTTTATAAAATGAAAAAGAAGCCTTACCCTTGCAAGAATAGTCTGTGCACTTTTCAACATCTATTTTTATATCAAAAAATTGTGATGCATTTTTAATATAAAATGTCTGCTGGGCAAAAACTGAAGGAGATAATAATATGATGATTATAACAATGAGTGTTTTCATTTATTCCTCCTTAATACAAAAAGACATCAGCGTACTAAAATTTATTCTAATTTTAAATCTGAAAAAAAAGAGATATCATATAAAAAATACCTTGTTAAAGAAAAAACGAAAAGGGTTTAACAAGATAATCATTGAGTTTCTTTCCTCCTCCCCGTTTTTGCACATCTTTAAGCATCACCTCTTTGGAATATCTTAGATCATCAAAATAGACTTTCTCCATCTTTTTAGCAAGCTCAGGATTTGCAACAACAATATTTAACTCAAGGTTGTGAAGAAATGTGCGTATATCAAAATTGCCGGAGCCTATTACTGAAATTTCCCCATCAATAACCATTGTTTTGGCATGAAGAACCGATTGCTTATACCTGTATATTTTAACACCACCTTTCAAAAGCCTAGCATAGAACGTTCTGGAAGCTTTATCCAGAACAGAGACATTATTATCATCAGGCAGCAGGATGCGCACATCCACGCCGCGAGCTGCAGCACGCTTCAGTTCTCTGACAAGATAGAAACTGGGCAGAAAATAGGGATAAGTGAGAAAGAGGCTGTGATTAGCATTTTTGATAAGAGTGATGTAAGAATCGTGCATTCTTTTTTCATTCCATTTGAAGCTGTGGTCCACAACATGAGAAATATCTTCATCTGCAAAACTCTCAAAACAATCCCTGCACAGCTCAACTTCGAATGTCTTTTCTGCCATAGGCCATCTTTTTTTGAAGGCTAGCTGGAGATCATTAACAATAGGGCCTTGCACCTTAACCTGAGTTTCTCTCCACGGAGGAAGATCGTCATTGTTCCAGCCGCCGTATTTATTGCCTATGCTTACGCTTCCAACCAAAGCCACTTGCCCGTCAACAACCAGCAATTTTCTATGTTCCCGTTTCTGATAATAGTACATAAGCGGGAAAAGATAATAGACCGGTTTGCGAAATACTTGTGCATGAACTCCACATTCATTCATGCGTTCTATATTTTCTTTTCCTCCATGCATTAGCCCAAAATAATCAACCATAAAATAGACTTCAACACCTTTATTAGCCTTGCTGCACATCATCTCTGTAAACTTTTTTCCGGTTTCATCTCCCCTCAATACATAGCTCGCCATTAGTATGTATTTTTTTGCCAGCGAGATTTCGTTCATAATAGCTTCTTGAGCTGCACGACCATCCAGAAATAGCTCAAACTCGTTACCAGAAGACACATATCCGTTTGAATATGCTTCATGCTCTTTCATGGTTTGACACACATTATGGGTGAGTTTGCATGATTCAAGATCATTGCCATTATCTGTTTTCGCTTCCACACTTGTTGGCTTTGTGCGCAGGTCATGTGGTCCAAAAACCGTTGTGCAGCCACATAGAAATAAGACTAACAAGCCCGAGGACAGGATTTTAGTAAATTTATTTAACGCCATTTTTTTAATTTTATATACGCAGAGCTTAAAAAAGCTCTTAACATATCTTCTGGTATGAAAACAACAAACAAAGACATGCAGACTGCTAACAAACCCCTGTATCGCGGGTTGCCATCCTCATTATCGGTATATAGAACTGTGTGTCTGATAAATTATCGTTGTTCAATAATGGGTTGAAAAATTCTAAAATATATTTAGAAAAATATCTTTTTTAATATGTTGCGCCGATAGATATACCTATACAATAAAGATTCGGCTCATTGGATGCTCGTCTGATTTCGTCATTAACGAGCACGGTGTATTGCAGGTATGGTCGCACATACAGGAAAGTCATCGGTTTAGCGTTCATGCTCAAGTTGAAAGAAACATTATTTAGAGTCTGTCGGGGAAATGGTGGTTAAAAAAACGTATTTCGGATTCAATG
>CAZLRI010000368.1:0-2645 GCA_964561745.1 uncultured Pseudobdellovibrionaceae bacterium
AGATTAAGAGAAAAGAGGCTATTTTTTTCATGTTCTTACTCCTTTTGGAGTTAAAATACTAAAATTTACTCTAAAAGCGAAGCAAAAAGTATTGCAAAAAATAAGATTGAGCGCTAGATGCAACAATCTATTAATATTTAACATAATTGGGGGAAGAAAGGAGAATGCTATGATTGGAGGAGGGGATATTTATTCATATCGTGCGAATTTAAGGGAGGCATGTGGAAATGCAGGGTTACCTTCATGTGAAAGGCTTCCAGAAGGAGAAATACATGCTCGTCATGACATGAATGAGAACTCTTATCGTTTTTCATCTACCGACAGGTATGTTACTGTTAATGGTTCAACACAATTATGTTCTTATCCTGATGTTGTTGAAGGAACAGTTGTTTCTCAAGGTGGGTGTGAACAATTGTTTGATAGTGTTCAAACCGGACAATTGATGCAAGAGATTGGTAGAGTGGAAAACGAATATAGACAAAACCATACTTCATCATCATGTTCTGTGATAGGTGCTGGTGCACGCTGGAGCAGTAGCTTTAATTGGATTCGTTCTATGTTTGGTTTCTAATTAAATAAGATCTTTAATTAGCACATCAGGGTCAGACATAATGTCTGACCCTGTTTTTTGATATTATCACTAGTAGTTCATGACAGTTGAAATTACGGTTATGATGTCATTGCCAAACTTGATTGGGCAATCCAGTTTTTCTAGATCCTCCGATCAAGTCGTAGGATGACAACCCGTTGTATTGGGGGACGTGTAACTACTCAAGCAAATTCTAGTGAATTTCTAATGTCATTGCGAGCAAATGCCTAGCTTATCGGCATTTGCGTGGCAATCCCTTGAAATTTATTGAGATTGCTTCGTCGCTTCGCTCCTCGCAATGACTACTTGGGTGAGCAGCTACTGGGACGTTACCCCCCTCAATAATTGATTGAAATAATTGGCAAATAAAAGGCGTTTTTTAAATTTTATAAATGTTAAATCTTTTGTCCAATGTTTTTTATTTTAATAACTCGCTCTTTTTGCCCCAAAACTCTTTGATCGCCTGTTGCCGAATTTTGAATACCCACCCTTTTTCTGGTTGGGATTAAACCGGTTCCTGTATTGGGTTGGTTTTGCGCTTCCTCCTGAGCTTGATCTTTCAGCTCCAACAGAATGAAACGGATGATCTGTGTAAACCGGAACAGAGCGTTTGAGAAGCCTTTCAATATTGCGCAAAAACTGACGATCACAACTGCCACAAAAAGAGATCGCAACTCCAGAGGCGCCTGCACGCGCTGTGCGTCCAATGCGATGTACATAACTCTCTGGTTCATTTGGGAGGTCATAGTTGATAACGTGCGTGATGCCGTCAACATCTATGCCGCGTGCAGCAATGTCTGTAGCTACAAGCAGCCTGCAGCGACCTTTTCGAAAATCATTAAGTGCTTCCATTCGCGCGGTTTGTGATTTATTGCCATGAATAGCCCGTGCCTCAATAGAGGATTTGCCGAGCTGTTCAACAAGTCGATTTGCACCGTGTTTTGTGCGCGTGAAAACAAGCGCTCTGGAAATCTCTTTTGATTTGAGCAGCTCTGATAGTAATGCCCGTTTGTTGTTTTCATCCACAAACAGTACCCGTTCATCAATACTGTCTAAAGTTGAAGCAGGAGGGGTAACTGCTACTTTCACAGGATTAACAAGCATTCCTTCTGCGAGCTTCAATATCTCAGGTGCCATAGTTGCAGAAAAGAGCAATGTCTGACGCTTGCGGGGAAGCATCGCAATTATTTTTTTGATATCTGGAAGAAAACCCATATCTAGCATCCGATCTGCTTCATCCAGAACAAATATTTCTATGTTAGAAAGATTGGCGTGCCTTTGATTTATAAGATCAAGCAACCTGCCTGGTGTTGCCACAAGAATATCAACACCGCGAGAAAGTGATCTCACCTGAGGACCCTGACTCACTCCGCCAAAAACAAGCGCATGGCTGATGTTGAGATAGCGACCGTATGTTCGGAAGCTTTCGCCTACTTGTGCAGCAAGCTCACGAGTTGGAGTGAGTATAAGAGCTCTGGCACAACGTGGCATTGTTCTTTTCCGTTCAGCTGATAATAGCTGCAACATTGGCAACGCAAACGCTGCTGTCTTTCCGGTTCCTGTTTGAGCGCAGCCGATAAGATCGTTGCCGTTCAAAAGATGCGGGATTGCCGCAGACTGAATTGGAGTTGGGTGCTTATAACCTTCTGCCTGTACAGCTCGGAAGATTGGTTGCGCGAGATTTAGTTCATCAAACAATTGGTTCTGCATTTTACATCCTTTTTTTGGCGCACTGTAAAACAGTCGCCGATTGAAAGCGCCTGTCAATTACGTCAACGTGAAATACACGCCGACACACTACAGCCGCAATGGCTAAATAGGGCATCAAATAGAGCCCATTCAAAAACAGTATTTTTGGTGTGATTCAAAACAGAAGTAGAGAAGTTTTGGGAACTGCTTTCAACAACCTATTCCAAACCACCGAAATACTTAAATACCAAGCTTGCGAAAAGCAACCTAGACTATAAATTACCGGAACGCAAGCATTTCCAGCAGCCTTCATATATAGATATCACACTATGTCTTGCAACCATGAAGCAATTCCTGTGTCCGCCAT
>CAZLRI010000369.1:0-2640 GCA_964561745.1 uncultured Pseudobdellovibrionaceae bacterium
TGGTATTCAATGCAAAAGTAATACCTGATGAGACCTCCATCAATACGCCTACAACAATTACCGTAACAGCCGAGGTAGGAGCTGAAAATCTATATATAAGTTCGGTAGCAGCATATGAGGTTGATGCAGCCGGCAAGCCAATAGCTTATTTGTGCCGAATGTATGATGATGGAACACACGGAGATGAAACTGAAGCAGACACGGTTTTTACGTGTCAGTTTAGTGTTTATAAACCTGCAGCAACTAAAACGTATGTCAGGGTAACCGCTGCTTATAGTAGAGACAGGAATAGATATTTAAGTTCAAACATGGAAATTAATATTTATGAACCTATTCCAAATGAAACGGTAAACAATGCAGTCAGTGAACTGCAACATATCGAGAATAACTTTTCGACATATCTCAATTTATATGATGTGGATACTGCTCGTCAGCTTGTACTGCAAGATGCTCTGAACAATCCCAGTAACACTGCTGCTGAACTTTGTGGAGACAATCTCTGTACAATATATGAAGATAAGATTAGAGGTATAGCTTTTCTTTCAGATGCAATTAATCCTACAGATCAAGGGTCTATAAATGTCTCTTCTCTACCTGCTAACATTAAGAACCCAGGTAATAATAAATTGTTAATATATGGCCCTGGGTATAGTAATGGTCAAGATAAGATTGTAGACCATGCACAGACTGCTTTTAATAATGCTGCTCATATGACATTCGATCCAGACCCGCCAGTAATTATGAAGGATACAAATGCATCCTTAGACCTTGTTAATAACTGGGGAGATTATGGGACTGTTATTATCCATACGCATGGTGGATATTGGTCTGTAGGTGACCAGAACTCTGTTGTTATAGTAACTGGTACAACAGTTAATGATGCTAACAACCAAACTTACGCAGCAGATCTTGCACAAGATCTTACAACAAATCCGCCAACTCTGGCCAGACTTGGTGTAAGTAGTAATAAATATGTTATCTATCCCTCCTATATTACAAAACATGCTAATTCTATGAAAAATACTTTTTTCTATCTTGGAGCATGCGAGAGTATGAGAGATGATTCAATGTGGGATGCATTAAAAGATAAAGGAGCAAAGGTTGCGTTTGGTTGGAGCCAGACGGTTTATCGTAGTTTCAACGAAACTAAATTTCAAGAATTGATTGATCCAATGTTGCCAACAGACCAAAATGTTGAGCCAAAAACTGCTAAACAAGCATATGATGCAATTTCAGACAAAGATGACTCTCATGCAACACCAGCCGTTCTCACAATGAAAGTTGCTTCTGCAGAGTGGGAAAATTTTGTATTTCAAGAAGGCGGTATAATAAATGGCGATTTTGAAACAGGAGACTGGACAGGGTGGACTCATGGTGGAGATTACGATTACAGGATCATATCCGGTAATCGTAAGCACGGAGGTAATGATTCTGCGGCCTTAGGCCGTTGGGATACAACATATCATGGATATGATCCAACAGCAGAGCCTTATGGGTATGAATGGTTCTATCAGGACTTTGTTGTTCCAAGCACTATTACTTATCTAAAATTCTACTGGTGGATGGAGACATATGATACAGCTGCATGGGACTGGTTTGATGCCTATATAAAAGATACAAATGGAAATACGTTAATGACAGTACTGAGTCAAGCAGGAAAACCCGGTACAAATTATGGGCCATATTGGACAACTCAGATGGCTGATGGAGGAACTGGATGGAGAGAAGTTAAAGTTGATATTTCCGCATATCGAGGTCAAAAGATAAGAATCTATTTTGATCAGCGTCTCGATGGGTATGGCGATCAACAAAGAGTTTATGTTGATGATGTAACATTAGAGCCATAATTATTTTGAATCAGTCGATTTTTCCCACTGGGCATATTCCGTTGCCCAGTGGGAGGTTTATTGTGTAAACCGAATATCATATGCATGCCTATACTTCTCTTAAAATGTTTCGACACACAATATTTTATCTCAGTATCATTTTTATTGTATTTGCTTTTCATAACATAGGATTAAGCCTTAGCAACAAACCTTTTGAAACTGAAGTTAACACTTTTATGCCCAATTTACGACCGGATATTAAAAAATATATTGACGACCTATACTTTTTCCACGTTTTAAGTATAGAGCATACCACTGATTCATTAGAAGAGCAGCCAAAAATAAGGTTGCCGCAAAAACCAAAACCTTTTGATGCAGGCAGATTCAAAATTACATTTGAAAAAGAAAGTGAAAAAAGAGCTATTATTTGTCAAACCGAAAGCATTGTAGGCCACTACGCCAAAGTGGTGCCCGGGAAAACAAACATAGGTGGATCAATACAAATTCTGGATGATCCTTTAAAAAATTTTAGCTCAGGCCCAACCTTAAACAATTCTGAAGTAGATTATTTTATACAAATGATTTATAGAAAATTTACTGAACCTATTACCGATCAGGAAGAAGTTTTGTTAAACAAGGTCAAGGATATTGGACTTGCAATATTATTTAGCGGTAAGACAGGAATTGATAAATATCATAAGAATCAAATAAAGAAACTAACAGGCCACTGAAAAAGTCCTTTTCAAATGGTTCGGAAGTGAGTATATTTATTGAAACCTTTTGAGGAGGAAACCATTATATGAGCAATCGATAG
>CAZLRI010000370.1:0-2639 GCA_964561745.1 uncultured Pseudobdellovibrionaceae bacterium
AGTAGGACATTTCTAAAAAACGCCAAATAGGACATTTCTATAAAACTTTTACAATTCTGTAAAAATAGGATAAGATTTTGTTAAATCACAATTATAATTTCATGGCAAAGATAGGAACCATATCGTTTAATAAGGTTGGCGAGTACCTGAAGGATAATAAGGCCATTATTATTCCAATTGGAAGCACTGAACAGCATGGTCGGGCATTGCCGTTATCGACCGATACTTTGATTGCTGAATCTATTGCTAATAAAATTGGAGATGGCATGCAATGGATGATTGGCCCCACGATAAATATCGGGTATTCTGATAAGCCACAGCCATTTATGAAATTTGCGGGAACGATAACTTATTCCCCGGAAACATTGGTTGCAGTTATTAACGATTATATTTCCTCTCTATATGTTCATGGCTTCAGGGAATTTTTCATGGTTAATGGTCATGGAGGGAATAATAAATTTATAAAACAGACAGCAATAATTTTAAAAGAGAAATATCAGGACATTAAAATTTATTTACATAATTGGTGGAAAATCGAAAAAGTGGAAAATTTTGCAAATAACATTGATAAAAATTTTTTAAATCATGCCGGTACTATAGAAACCGCTTTAGCTTTTGTCATGTTTGGTGATAAGGTAAATAAAGATAAGTTAACAAAAGAATATAAATATATCTATACTGAAACTGGCGTTATTGATTCAGATCAAACATTGGCTACAGAAGCTATGGGAGAAGACGTATTGAAGTTAATAGTTGAAGGAAGCTTAAACTTGTTCAAAAGTAAAAAGGACAAGTTGCTTATATAAATAATTGTCCTTTGCCAAAAAGCTACTTGAGTAGCTTGTCATAAATTTCTCGCGAAAGGAGGTGAGAATCATGAGAGATGAGGTTGCCAAAACGGATGATATAAATGCTCCTGTCGAGAGGAGAAGCGAGCCTGTCCACACTAAAGCTTCAGTGGACATGGACTTGCCGGACTAAAAAAAGTATAAAAGGGCAATCCACATGGTTGCCCTTTTACCTTTAAAAGGAGGATGCGATGTATCCGGAATTAAGTGCAAACTGGAGAATAAAGGGTTGTGTTGATGATAGATTTTTATTATCGCTCGACTCTTTTGGGGAGTATTCATTGAACAATTTGCAGGCTGATGCGCTTTCGCTGTGTGACGGCACAAATAGTATTGACCAGATATGCGATGCTATGAAAATCAGTGGAACCAGCTTCGTGGCGTTTTTGGATGGACTTGAAAAAATCGGTGCGTTAAATATGAGGCAGAATAAGGGTGAGGGCGCTAGACGTTTAACAGACTTCATCAACATCAATCCGCCTTATCTCAAAGAGGTGCATCTCGATATCACATCGAGATGCAATCTCAAGTGCCTTCACTGCTATCAGGTGCCATATCTGGCTAACGGGGTGCCGGAAATGAATACTGAAGGAATAAAGGACTTAATTCGGCAACTCGGTGAGTTTAACGTATCAAAACTGGTTATCTCTGGAGGAGAGCCTTTCCTTAGGGGCGACTTAATGGAGATCATTAATTACGCTTTCAGTCAGGGTATCATCGTCCCAACCATATTCACGAATGGTACTGTTAACGGCGAACTGCTCAACCAGATCTGCGATTACGGCAAGCCGTTTACGCTGGCCATCAGCCTTGAAGGCCATAATTCCAGTGCCAATGACTACATAAGGGGTGAGGGAACGTTTCTTCGTATTATGAAGGCGGTTAACGCGATACTGGATATGCAGAAGGCTGGAAGTAAGGTCAAACTCGCAATCAACACTATGACACACCCCCTGAATCTCAACAGGTTGAAGCAGATGTTTGTACGCCTGTCGGATCTTGGAGTGCAGCGGTGGCGAATTTCCTTGCCTAGAAGCCAAGGGGCATTTGTTGAAAACGCGGGGAAGCTCAATGTCGAGCCGGCAAAAGCGTTCCGCGAGTACGAAAAATTTATCAAGTGGTATTTGGATGAGGGTATGCACATATCCGATCTGGATGTCCAGATAGAGTCGTTCTTTCGTACGGCACTCATAAGGAAAAAGGAAATGTCAATATTCACGCCCGATTCATGCTGTTGCGAGTACAAAAAGGAGGCTTTGGCGATTAAGCCTAATGGTGATGTAACCGCCTGCACCGCTTTTACGAATATGGTCATCGGCAACATCACGAAGGACGCTATTAAAGACATATGGCTTTCAGATCGTATGCAAGCTATAAAACGCATGAAGGTTTCGGAGGTGAAGGAGTGCGTTGGGTGCGAGTATTTGTATCTGTGCGGCACTGGTTGCCGTCGAATGGCTCTGGCCGATCATGGTTCCGTATATTCCAAGGATAGTTCCATTTGTGAAATTTACGCTTTCTTTCACAAAAGGATTATCCCAATGTTGTCAGGTCTGAACTTGAGATATCAAGAGTCTGGCGGAGCGAGGAAATGACTATAGATAATAAATATGCCTAAACGATGAAGTCCAAGCGACTTCATCGTTTTATATTTTTATAAAAAAACTTGAAAAATATGGTAATCGAAATATTATTCATATTTTTTTTGGGGGCATATATAGAACAGTAAACTAATTTACTGTTATATACAAGCCCAAGTTGTTAAAAAATACCAAGCTACCTAATTCGGTG
>CAZLRI010000371.1:0-2637 GCA_964561745.1 uncultured Pseudobdellovibrionaceae bacterium
CCCTGCCTACGTTTTAGCCATTTTTTACTGCTTTCCTGAGGGGGAAGTTCCGTTATATGAATCATCTTTGAACAGCCAAATTCTGCGACAACTTGTCGCAGAAATACCATGGGGTCATAATTTAGTGTTATTGAATGCGGTTAAAAATTTATCAGAGCGTGAATGGTATATCCAAAAAACTATAGAACATGGCTGGTCTAGGGCTGTATTGGTTCATCAAGTTGAATTTGGTGCGTACTATAGACAAGGTAAGGCTGTAAATAATTTTGATAAAACTTTGCCCATACCGCAATCTGATTTGGCAAGACAGGTTCTTAAGGATCCGTATATATTTGATTTTCTTTCGATTGCCGATGATGTGATTGAGCGGGAATTAGAAAAAAAGCTTTTGTCCCACATACAAGAATTTTTATTGGAGCTTGGAGTTGGTTTTGCATTTGTTGGGCGGCAGTATCGTTTATCTGTTGGTAATGAAGATTTTTATATTGATCTTTTATTTTATCATCTAAGGCTTAGATGTTATGTTGTTGTAGAGTTGAAGACTGTCGATTTTAAACCTGAATTTGCAGGCAAGATGAGTTTTTATTTATCTGCGGTAGATGATTTACTGAGGCACAAGGATGATAAAAATACTATTGGACTGATTTTATGCAAAACTTCAAACAAAACAATTATTGAATATGCCCTTCGAGACAACAAAAAACCAATAGGTGTATCAAAATATCAACTTTCCAAATTATTGCCAGCTGATTTAAAAGATAACCTCCCTTCGGTTAAAGAGTTAGAAACAGAACTTAAAGAACTTAAAATTAACAATAAATGAAAAAATATTTAAATACGTTATTCGTTACTACTCAAGGGGCCTATCTTTCAAAGGAAGGAGAAACGGTTCGTGTTTCTGTTGAGAAGGAAACCCGTCTTCAGCTTCCCATACACACACTTGGAGGAATTGTCTGTTTTGGGCAGGTAAGCATGAGTCCTTATCTTATGGGTTTTTGCGCTGAAAAAAACGTTTCCATAAGTTTTCTTACCGAATATGGAAAATTTCTTGCAAGCGTTCAGGGTAAAGTTTCGGGCAATGTGCTTCTTCGGCGCGAACAATATCGAAAAGCTGATGATCTTAACTTTTGTGCAGGAGTTACAAAATCAATATTAACCTGGAAGATAGCAAATAGCCGCACAGTTATTAATCGGGCGTTGAGAGATCATCCTGAAAAAATTGACAACAAAAGTATGGAACAGGTTTCAAATAGGCTTTATTTTTCCCTTGAACAACTACAAAAAGATTTGCCCTTAGATACTCTTAGAGGAATAGAAGGTGATTCAGCTCATCTTTATTTTAGTGTGTTTGACAATTTAATTGTCTCTCAAAAAGATGATTTTAAATTTGATCAGAGAAATAGAAGACCTCCCTTAGATAATGTTAACTGCCTGTTGTCTTTCTTATACACTATGGTGATGCATGATGTGCGCTCGGCGCTTGAATGTATAGGGCTTGATTCCTGTGTTGGCTTCCTCCACAGAGACAGACCTGGAAGGTCTGGTCTTGCGCTTGACATTATGGAGGAATTTCGGTCGTTTCTTGCAGATCGTCTGGTTCTTTCCCTTATTAATCGTGATCAAGTTAATAATAAAGGGTTCAAAAAATCCGCTACAGGTGCTGTTTTGATGGATGATGACACTCGTAAAATTGTTTTGGTTGCTTATCAGACACGTAAACAGGAAGAGATTGCACATCCATACTTAAAAGAAACCATGCCAGTTGGATTATTATTTTACATTCAGGCATTATTGCTAGTCAGATATTTGAGGGGTGATTTGGATGGCTATCCGGTTTTTATTTGGAAATAGGTGGTTATATATGATGGTGCTTGTGAGTTATGATGTTATGACAATAAGCGAAGGCGGAAAAAAACGTCTTCGTCATGTTGCCAAGGAGTGCAAAAATTTTGGACAACGGGTGCAATGTTCTGTATTTGAATGTAATGTTGATCCAGCGCAATGGACAGTTTTACGTTCAAAATTGATTAAAATAGTTGATAAAGAAAAAGATAGCTTGCGGTTTTACTTTTTGGGGGCTAATTGGCGAAGACGCATTGAACATATTGGGGCAAAGGAGATAATGGATTTGGAAGGACCTTTAGTAATTTAATCAAAACGCGAACCATAGCCATACTGCAAAATACCGGAGGGTTCGCGGAGAGTGTAAGATTATGAAGTATAAGGTGATTTTTAAATTTCACAGCTAGTTGGTATTGTTAATTTATATGAAACAACGATCATCGCGCTAACTAAAGTAAAAAGTTTTTATTTACAAGTAATTATACAGTAAGAGTCGCGCCCCTCGCGGGCGCGTGGATTGAAACATCAGTTGTTCCAAAAACACAATCACACCATTCGCGTCGCGCCCCTCGCGGGCGCGTGGATTGAAACTCCATTAAAATCATGAGCCATAATCACTAATGACGTCGCGCCCCTCGCGGGCGCGTGGATTGAAACGTGTTTCAATTCGTCAAATTTATCTTGAAATTCGGTCGCGCCCCTCGCGGGCGCGTGGATTGAAACTCGCTACGGTGGCTCTCATGCTCAAAGTGTCAACGTTCACTGCCGTACAGGCAGCTTAGAAATGTGACATTT
>CAZLRI010000372.1:0-2633 GCA_964561745.1 uncultured Pseudobdellovibrionaceae bacterium
TCTTTACTTCATCAATATACTCATTAGAAAAATTAAAAGGTGGAATATCTGGTTCCGGAAAATAACGATAATCCTGCGCCTCTTCCTTGGATCTTTGGCTATATGTTCCTCCATGTACGTCATCATATCCCCGTGTTTCCTGCTTTGGTGTTTCTCCCTTTTCAAGTATTTCTATCTGTCGTTTCACTTCAAAATCAATTGCTGCCTTTACAAATTTAAATGAATTAATATTTTTTACCTCCACCTTGTAGTTTGGTAATTCAGTTTTTCCAGGTTTTCTCACCGAAATATTCGGCTCAAGCCTCATACTACCCTTTTCCATATCGGCATCTGAAACGCCGAGATACCGCACAATCACCTGCAACTCTTCCAAAAATGCTTTCACATCAGTTGCATCAGTAAAATCAGGTTCGGTAACAACCTCTACTAACGGGACACTTGATCGATTGAAATCAATTAAACTGCTGTTCCCTTCATGAATAAGTTTTGCCGTATCTTCCTCCATATGAACTTGAGTAATGTGAAATTTTTTCTCCACCCCTTTGAGGTAGGGATTAACTAAAAGCACTTCACCATTGATTGCAAAAGGTTCCTTATATTGACTTATTTGGTATCCTTTTGGTAAGTCTGGATATGAATAATGTTTCCTGTCGAATTTGGAATGCTTTGGTAGTTCACAACCCAACGCCGATCCGATTTTTTGCATCCAAAGAATCGCTTTTTTGTTCGGTACGGGAAGCGCTCCAGGTAACCCAAGGCAAACCGGACAAACATGAGTATTGGGCTCCGCTCCAAAATAATCTGCGTTACATTGACAAAACATTTTCGATTTTGTTTTTAGTTCAATGTGTATTTCAAGTCCTATCACTGGAATATAGTTTTGTTTATTCATTGTTATAGTACTGGTCTTTTTTTATAAAACTCCGTTTCCTTTTCAAATTGGTGCCCTACCTGATACAATAGCTCTTCTTTGAAATGCGGACCGATGATCTGTAATCCAACCGGCAACTCCCCCACAAATCCGCAGGGGACATTAAGACTCGGGACTCCCGCCAGGTTGATAGGGCAGAGAAAAATATCTGATAGATACATTTGGAGGGGATCATCTGCCTTTTCCCCCATTTTAAATGGCAATGAGGGAGATGAGGGGGCAACGATAACATCAACTTTTTGCAATACTTCTTCGAAATCCTGTTTGATTAATCTTCTTACTTTTGCCGCCTTTAAATAGTAGGCATCATAATATCCGGATGAGAGTGTATATGCACCAAGCATGATACGTCTCTTCGCTTCCGCACCAAAAACTTCCCTCTTTTCGCCAAACCGCACACCATCAAATCGTGCTAGGTTTGAACTTACCTCAGAAGGAACAAGAATATAATAGCAGGCCATGGCAACATCGGTATGTGGTAAAGAGACTTCTTCAATTATTGCACCCATTTTTTTAAACGTGTCTAGTGCCTCTTGAGTGACTTTTGAAACACCCGCTTCAATTCCACTGACAAAATATTCCTTTGGAATTCCAATTTTCATTCTTTTTACACTTCTCTCAAGATGGCTCGTATATTTCGGCACAGGTAAAGGAGAGGACGTTGCATCATATGGATCTCTGCCTGCTGTTACTTCGAGAACTTTTGCATTGTCATACACCGTATGAGTCATATGTCCAATAGTGTCAAATGAAGAGGCCATTGCCATAATGCCATAGCGCGAAACTCGTCCATATGTCGGTTTCAAACCAACAAGGTTACAAAAGGCCGCTGGTAATCGTACTGAACTTCCTGTATCAGTTCCTGTTGCCGCTAAACACTCTCCACTTGCAACAGCGGCTCCTGAGCCACTACTTGATCCTCCTGGTACTCGAGTGAAATCATAGGGGTTTCGTGCTGGTTCATAATCAGAATTTTCTCCTGAAGACCCATGCCCCCACGCATCTTCATTTGTTTTACCTACAAGAATGGCCCCTGCATCTTTATATTTTTTTATTACTGTAGCATCGAAAGGAGGAATATAATTCTCTATCACCTTTGATCCTGCGGTGGTTCTTAAATCCTTCGTCGAATACAAGTCCTTTGCTGCAACAGGAATTCCTAGGAGAGGCTTTGTCTCAAATATGTTGGGGATTGTAGCAATAAGATTATCGGCTTTCTGTGCATCGACAAGAGCGCCTTTTTCATTGATTGTCAAAAAAGCGTGCAGCTTTTGATCCATTGTTTCGATCCTCTTTAAATATGATTTCGTTAGTTCTACAACAGAAACCATCTTCTTTTTTAGATTCTCGCTCGTTTCCTTTATAGTTGAATAGGGCAATTCCATATTATTCATTATCAAAAATTGCATTAACGCGAATATGCCCGTTCTTGTGTTCTTTTGTATTTTGAACAACCTGTTCTTGCGTAAGGAGTCGAGCATTTTTTACTTCATCCTCTGAAGTTATATTGGTAAGTTCTGTCAACTGTTCGATAGGTTCAATATTGTCTGTATTAACACTATTTAACTTTTCAATGTACCCAATAATATTTGAAAGCTGTAATCGATATAGTCGAATTTCCTCCTCAGTAAGGGTAAGCTTCGCAAGTTTTGCAAGATGGAGTACCTCTTCTTTAGTAAGTTTTTTTGTATCACTCATGGCT
>CAZLRI010000373.1:0-2631 GCA_964561745.1 uncultured Pseudobdellovibrionaceae bacterium
CATAACCAACTACTCTTTCCGTCCATAAAGAAGCATCTATCTCAGACAATTCTTTCATGAGGTCTGTGATTGTAACCTCACCAGCCTTTTTATCTGATAAAAAATCAGTTTTCTCTTTTGTTGCAACAATCAACATGGTTTCAATTGCCCTGCTTAGGTTTTTAGGTGTGCGTACTTTTAATTTCAGCCCAAGGTCTCGCTGTTTTTCATTTGGAAAAATAAACTCGGCTTCAGGGGATGTTATCTCTGCCTTAAAATATTCATTCGGATAAAGCTTCGTAACCCAGCCGTCTTGGCTTATATTGAATACATGGATATAAGCATCAGAGTTGGCCTTTGCCCTTATCTGTATCTCATCATTGTCCTGAAAAACTATTGCAGCGCTTGCCGGATTAGAGCCGTATCTGTTGACATCTGCCTTAAGAATTTTTAGGCTGCTCTTTTCTCTATTCTCCAATGTCTTTACATGTGCCTTTATCTTTGTGTAATAAACCCATTGTTTGCCCTCCATCTTTTTTTCATCAGCTAAAATTTCTTCCTTTACTATGACACCCCTTGTGGCTGAGGCAACAAGGTCGCTGACAAGCTGAAAGTTATACACAACAGATGAGCCGTGAACAATCACGCCTGATGCCTGTTCAATCGCAGACCGCCTTGCATTATTCAGCGCCAATGCCTTTGCCTGTGCTGGCATCATATCGTCGCCAAGAACAGCCTCTCCTTCTTTTTCTATAATCTGGATATCGGATTGAGCTAAGGCAGTTGATATACAAAGCATTATCAGCAGCAAACAGAAAGTTAGCCTTCTCATTTATACCTCACCAGCACCGCATCTTTATCCCCGACAATTTCAGGCGTTTGTTCACGGTCATTATAGAGTATTCGCGCCTGCTCAGGAACATTTTTCATGAGATAGTCTTTAAGCTCTCCGACCGTTATCTGTCCGTTGCCGTCAGCATCTGCCCTGCCTCCTAACCCCTGAAGGAAATAGTAGGTAAAAATACCATGCTGCTTTTTACGATACCAGCTTGCCACCTGTTTCCCTGATGAGGCAGTAAATACCACTCCGTTTTTTATAGTAAGCAATGGGTTGGTAACTTCAAAGGTCACAGGGCTTGCATCTTTGATGATTGGCTTTGGTCTATCGTCTCCGGTAAAGCCCTGATAGCACGCATCCACAACAACAGTCACGCTCTTTGCTTTTAATGCCTCAAGCTGTTTGTAAAACTCTTTTACCGAATAACCGGTTGTCTTAATATCACGCGGGTCATAATTATAAGGGACAAAATATGGGTCACCTGAATTTGTATCAGGCACGCCGTGTCCGCTGTAAAATACAAATACATCTGAAACACCCCGCTTTATCTTATTTTTAAGGCGGGTATTGAAAAAACTTTTTAATTTTGTCAGTTCTGCATTTTCATCATAAAATTCTGTGATATTCGCTTCATTATAACCGAGTGTCTTGACGAGATAATCTTTCATAGCCATTGCATCCCGTCTGGCAAAGTCCACATTCTGGATATCTTTATTTTCAAATTTTGAAATTCCTATTACCACCGCAACTGCATTAGGATTCCTCATTGCAGTAACAGGCGGGGTATCAACATCATCCTCTGCAATCCTTATAACGGTAATCTCCTTTTTGGCAGGAATATTATCGGCATTATATGCAGTAATGACAATCCTGTTTTCACCTTCTTTTAAAGAGATGTTTTTGACTATTCCTTTTTTGCGTAAGGCAGTCTTTTCATCAAGCACTACGCTTCCGTTTAGCGTTACCTTTATGCTTTCTACACTTCGGCTGTCAGATACCTCAAAGGCAAGGCGGATATTTTCATCGCTTGTAGTTTCAGCGTTCTGTGGAGTTTTCAGGTTAATCGCCGGCCCTGCTTTCATCCCTGCTTTACCTGTAGATTTAGCTTTATCCTCCGATGCAACATCAATAATTCTAACGCCTTCTTCCCTTATGTTCAGAGCATACTGTGAAACCACAGGAGCAAAGTCGTGCTGCGTAATATTAACCGCCAAATACGCGTCGCCGATTTTTATCCTTCTGAAAGTTGAAAGCTGAAACTTTACTGTTTCGCTCTTTAAACCGGCGGGTATCTTTCCAATTAACGCCTCTGTCCGCCCTATGAGCTTAAGGTTTTCATCTCTGCTTTCAATCTTAACCCTCACCCCTTCAGCAGGAAGATTGCCTTTGTTTAGAATATGAATCTCTAATATTGCCTGTTCACCCTGTTCAAGATTGCTGCCGCCTCCTTTGCTTAAAAGATTTGCAATATATTTGAGCCTTGGACTTTTTACATTAACAGTAATCTGTATGGAGCTTTCAACAGAAGCAAAGTCGGATTGTGAGATTGTTATGTTTAACGGCGCTTGTGTTTCAACGAATGTCCTTGGAACTGTGAGCGTAACTCTCTGTCCTGAAATGGATGCCTGTTCTTTTACCTCGCCCACATCAATTCTTCTTCGGGAAAGACTTACACCTCCGCTTGATGACATGTTTATAACAACATTCTTTGCCGGAATTTTTCCCTTATTGCTCAAGATTAGTTCAAGCTCATACTCCTCGCCGTTTGTGATTGTGTTTACTAAATTGCCTTTTGAATAAATGCGATAGGCATA
>CAZLRI010000374.1:0-2629 GCA_964561745.1 uncultured Pseudobdellovibrionaceae bacterium
GTTTGATTTAAACCTCATCGCAACAACACCTTCAGTTATCATTGAAATACTTCAAACAAATGGGGAAATACTTTATATTGATAATCCTGCTAAATTACCAGATCCGGGAAGGATTGATTCATACAATGAGCCAACTGTAGAGGGATTTATAATTACACCAATAGATTATACAGGCGGCATTATGACACTATGCCAAAACAGGCGCGGTGTTTTTAAATCCATGGAATATCTGGATCCAAAGAGAGTTAAATTAATTTACGAACTTCCTTTAATGGAAATTGTAACTGATTTTTTTAATAAGCTTAAATCATGTTCACAAGGCTATGCATCTCTAGATTATGAATTTATTGGTTATAAAGAATCTGATTTGGTTAAAATGGACATACTTCTAAATGGTGAGCCTGTAGATGCGCTTTCAATTATGGTACATCGCGAAAAATCGTATGAAAGAGGAAGACTCTTTGCTGAAAAATTAAAAGAATTAATTCCACGTCATCAATTTCCAATTCCAGTACAAGCTGCTATTGGCTCAAAAATTATTGCAAGAGAAACAATCAAGGCTATGAGAAAAGATGTAACAGCAAAGTGTTATGGCGGCGATGTTACAAGAAAAAGAAAGCTGTTGGAAAAACAAAAAGAAGGAAAGAAACGCATGAAATCAGTTGGATCTGTTGATGTTCCTCAAGAAGCATTTTTAGCTATGCTAAAAATTGAAGATTAAAAAATGCAAAGCATTTATATTCATATCCCGTTTTGTATTAAGAAATGTGCTTATTGCAGTTTCAATTCCTTAACAGATCTTACATTGATTGATAAATATATTATATCACTCTGCAATGAAATAAAAAATCAATCCTCCTCATATAAAAATGAATTGATAAAAACAATCTACATAGGCGGCGGCACGCCTACCCTTTTATCTCCATTGCACATTTCTGCCATTATCACACAACTTAATAAATATTTTAATATATCAAAAGATCTTGAATTTTCTATCGAGGCAAACCCTGAATCTATTAATCAAAACAATATGATTGAATATAGAAACTTGGGTATAAATAGAATTTCTATTGGAATACAATCTTTTAATGATAGCGAACTTAAATACTTAGGAAGAATTCATACTGCAAAAAAAGCAAGGGAAGCACTTGATGCTGCATCTAATGTATTTGAAAATATAAATTTGGATTTAATTATCTCTATTCCAAAACAAACTAAAAATGATGTGCGAAAAAATATAACTGAAGCCCTAAGTTTTTCTCCAAAGCACATTTCCTGTTATGAATTAACATATGAACAAGGAACTCAATTATATAATGATGCGCTAAGATTTGAAGATAATGGAGAGCTCTATCTTTTTGCACAAGAGAAGCTTATTAGTTCTGGATTTAATCAATATGAAATTTCAAATTATTCGAAAAATGGCTTTGAGTGCCTTCATAATCTTACCTATTGGTCTGATGAAAGTTATTTAGGATTAGGTTTATCAGCACACAGTTATGACAAAACAAAATCTTTAAGATCTGCCAACACTGATATTATGAAAGATTATCTAAATGAAAACTATATTGGATTTAGAGAGCCAGCTTGTGAAATCGATAAATTTATTATGGGGCTTAGGAAAATCAATGGAATTCCAGAAAAATCTATTTCTAAAGATTACAAACAAACAATTGAATCTTTAATTAAAAAAGATCTCCTATGCAAAAAAAACGATCGTATCGCATACACAAAAAAAGGATTACTCCTTTCTAATCAGGTGTTATTAGAGCTGATGAATAAGTAATTTTACAAACAATCTATATCAACAGAAACTTTCAAAACAATTCTGAATTGAACAATGAAGAAACTATCTTTGCCCTGTTACCAGTAGCTTGGGTTAGGGGGAGTGGTGAAAAATGAACATTTTCGTCATTGCGGGCTAATGCGACGAAGCAATCTCCGTAATTTCAAAGGGTTGCTTCACTGTGTCCGCAATGACTACTTTTAGAATATGCATTTTCCACCACTCCCTTAGGTCATGTATTTGTGGAATAGACCGGAAATAAGCATTTTTAGATATCTTGTTTGTTTTCGGCATAAGCATCGTTTATATTCCTGTCTGATTTTTTTGGTATTTTTCTAGCGACCTTTTTCTAAAATTGCCGATAATATAAATAACAAGGAAACACTATGGGTATCGGACTATTTTTAAGATTATCACTTATTGCAGGCGTTGCCTTAGTTGTCGCCAGTTGTTCAGGTAGACATGAAGATACCTTTCCATCAGATGCTGATCTAGATCCCACAGATGGCAATCCTCCTGATAGTGAATGGGATGTTGAGGATGCAGACCTTCCACCAGATTCTGCGCCTGATGCAGACCTTCCACCAGATTCTGCGCCTGATGCAGAACCTGATACCCAAATTTGTGAACATATTCCTACAGTTTTTGAAGGAGATGGAACTCATACAGTTCGACATGGAGACACGGTTGTTACAAACAATGGTGTTCGATTCGAAATCAGGGATATATGCCTTGATTCCTATACCCTGATGACTGATGCTTATGTCGGCACTGAGCAACTGAATCATTTACCAATCCTAAATCATTCCTTAAGGTGCACTGAATATTATGGTGTTTCATTAA
>CAZLRI010000375.1:0-2626 GCA_964561745.1 uncultured Pseudobdellovibrionaceae bacterium
ACCAATATACTTTTCTTTTTGAAGTCAATTTTGAGGAGAACTTTTTGCCTTTCTTAACTGCCAAAGCCCCCCGACTCCCTAAAATATTTGTTTCATAAATAAAATAAAATAGTACAGTGGTACAGTCTACGGTACTAAAGACAAAATTGGCGGCATAAGATGCCGCAACTACAAATAGAAAGCAGCTGCCCCCTCGACAAGCTCAGGATAAACTTAAAAATTTCTACACCCGACGGGTGTGGGGTATTTTCTTTTTCTCTATCTCCAAAATCTTTTTCACTTCGCGATCGAAGTCAGAAATATAACTCTTGTCTTTTTCTTGACGATATTTTTCGTACTCTGTCAGCGCTTTAGTTTCCGCCTGTTTCGTGCTCACTTTGCCAGCTGAATGCAATAAATTTTTTTCTGAAATGGCTAAGAACTCATCCAGTTTCTTTATCCAATCCCGCATTTTCATCAAGCGACCGCTACTGGCCTGCAATTCTGCAAAATCAATATAAAGCGAGACAATCAAGTTTAACTGATGTAATTCCGGTTCAGTCAAATAATTTTTCGCCACAGTAATATCCTCAGTAGTAATATATTCACCTTTAAAACTAGTGAGCCCCATTAAAGGTTTTTTGCTATCGGCACGTTTAACAATAATTTCCGCGGCAGTATGTCCATGAACCGCGTAGTGCATTTTGTTTTGGACAGTCGCAAAAAATTTTTGTGTTAGTTCGGCGTTAATTTTATAATCGATACTCGTTGAGTAAATGTCAGTTACTTTTTGATAAAACATTCGCTCGCTACTTCGAATATCTCGTACTCTCTGAAGTAATTCCTGAAAATAACGGGCCCTGCCGGAACCTTGTTTAAGCCTTTCGTCATCCATCGTAAATCCCTTGATCAGGTACTCCCGCAATCTTTCTGTAGCCCATTTACGAAACTGCGTTCCTCTATCAGACCGCACTCGGTAGCCAACTGCTAAAATTGCATCAAGATTGTAATGTTTTGTTTCGTAACTCTTACCATCTAGGGCAGTTATTCGGAAATTCCTAATAACTGAGTTTTCCTTCAATTCATTACTTTCAAGTATGTTTTTAATGTGTTCGTTAACCGTAGGAACGCTCACATCAAAAAGTTCGGCAATTTGTTTTTGAGTTAACCAAACATTTTCATCTTCAATCCTAACTCGGATTTTTTGCTCATCACCAAGAGTTTGATAAATAGCAATTTGAGGTTTTTTAATTATTTTTTTCATACAGTTGGGGTTGATTAGCTTTTTAATCATTAACCAGGACAGTTTTCTTCTTATCTGCCATACGATAAATATATCACACAATAAAAGATTAAGTAATTGATTAAGTAATCCCTAATTGGCGGCATAAGATGCCGCAGCTACACTTCGAAAGACTCAAGGCAAACTAAATAAACATTTAGATCAGCAAATAGGCTCGTTGTTTAAGGTTCCATGATCTATTGACAACAGTTACTGTACTGATATCATATAAATGGACTTTGTAGATTTTTAGGTTTAAGCTAAAGACCAATACTTCATTTAGAGCAATCAGCTTAATGAAACGTGCGAAGTTCGCACTTCCTTAAGTGGGTAGTTAAAGCGGATTGCTTCGAGTGAAGTATTTTTGGTTGCAGATATCTTGAATCTTGCCAATTTCTTTTTCCACTATCTCGTACCAAACGCGATTATCTCTTTCGAGTACTTGATAAACCGCGTAAGCGATGTAATCCGCAACCTGCAAGCCACCGTGTGTGTAATGGGGATTGTGATAGTAACTCAGCTTCAATTTTGGGTTGAGCTTTGGATGATTTTGCATATACCCAAGCCGAACTCTCTCAACTTCAGTTTCCAGTTCCTTTCGCAGTTTAAGTTTACTGTCTTTTCTAGAGAAGATAATCTCTGTCTCTTGAGCCTGATGACAAAGATTTTTGATAAGTTGTCCACTCATTACCCCATACATTTTTCCTGGGCTACTTTTAAGTGGTTCATAACATAGAAGTTTTTCGACAACTAAAACATCTATTTTTATTGGAAGCTCAGGAATAAATTTGTAAAATCTTGTTTTTACTTCCGGGTAGTCTGTTTGAGCGTGAAAACTATCTAAACTGTAAGCGGAGGAAAATATACTAGTAAGGGAAGGGTCCTTTAGAAGGCTAAGTCTAAACTCCGTTATCTGCTGTTGTAAATGAAGTTGATTATCAGATCTTACGGCGGCTAAAACGAGGTATTTTGATGATTTGTTACTCTTTACGAGATTTTCTCCTCGCGCGGAATATACTTCGGGTTTTCCAGATTCATCAATAAACAGCCATTGATGAGAAAGTATTTTGGGCTTCATATTGGTGAATAGCTAAAATCCAAGATTTTGGATAAAGTTCCCAGTCACAAATAGCTACAGATACTTTCAGTCGGTTACAATTTGTAACCACCTGACCACATTACTTTATAGTTTAGATCACCTTTATTCGTATATTATTTTTATATCACATTTTAAAGATTACTTAATTGATTAAGTAATCCCTAATTGGCAAGACAGGACCGGCCGCGCACCCAGAAAAAAAACGAGTTCATGCAAAGGTAGACAAAAACAATAAACAACATTTCCAAAATTAAAGAATGCTAGAG
>CAZLRI010000376.1:0-2590 GCA_964561745.1 uncultured Pseudobdellovibrionaceae bacterium
CTGGGTGATGGCGGTCAAAGAATACAGCAATATCAGCATTAACATTTGCATCAAGAAGCTGCTGCATGGCTCCTATTATGACATCAGGGCCGTTCTTGGGCTTGTGGCTTGCAAACAATGTTTTATCTCCATCAATTCTTATTGTTTTTAAGCCATAACTTTCCCCAGCACCTTTTCCAAGCTCTAACTGGTGATTTTCTATATACTTTGGAGAGTCTGGTATTAGGCTTGCTACTACTTCAGCTTCATCATAATTTGTGTCTTCATTTGGGTGATTTCCACTGACAAACAATATTCTCCCTTTACCATCTTTTTTAAGTATTTCCTCAAAATAGGGAATAACAAGTTCTTTCATTACAATGCCTTGCTGGCTTATTCTTGGCAATGCAGTCCTGTTCTTGTCTGTTATTGCATACTTTAATATTTTCTTAATTTTTTCATTCATACTTAAACTGCTATCATTGGCTATTTTCTCTAAATTTATACTGAATGCAACTGGATCTTTTGACATGTTTTGCTTGTCACTGTCAAAGCTCTTTTTTTTCGAGCCATTGAGATATTCACTCCCTACTAACATGTCGGGAAGACCATTCTTTTTTTGATAATTTTGTGATGCTATTTCAACATCATAGTTTGACGGCCTGCCAGGATAATTTGTGCATCCTATATGCCCATCACCAGAAACCTCTATTTTTTTTAGGTCTAATACCATTTCTTTTTTTAGCTCTTTGATTTCATTCCTTACCTGTTTTGATTTGTCCCTGCTAAGATTATTTTTATTGAGAAAATCTATTTTTGATTTTATTTCTGATTCTATATCAGCACATTTTATAAGTTCATCAACAGTGGCCATCTCAAGTTCATGGACATTATTGCTTTTTATGGTGTGTATAACTGCCCCCCCTCCATCTAATTTTTTAAAAAATCTCTTGGTGTCATTTGTCTTTATTCCCTTTGACTTTGTGTAATCAAGGTTTTCCAAATAATGAAAATTTGGCAGTTTAATATGAATTAACATTTCTGGTGTTTTTCTTTCCTCACCTTCAATAGTGTTCTCGCTGTATTTTTGCTCTAGAATAACCCTGAAGCCGCCAACGCCATTGCCACTTAAATATATATCAGGCACCGGCATATTGTTTTTGTTTCTGAAATGGGCATCATCCATCTGTAATCTTATATCCCGTTTTGTCGGAACTCTGGAGTTCATAGAATTAACATTATAATTCATTAATACCATTATGCCATCCTTGCTAACCTTAACAATTTTTGGGTTGTATATAGTATCCTGGCCATCCTTTTTGTTTTTTATCTGCAAGATTTTCTCAACACTGGAGTGCACATGAAAATTGTCCTTATTCTTGTTTTTCCATCTGTTTGGGCTGGCATCATAATCATATTCATTGCTCTTTTCTTTTACTATCCCATAAACTGTTTCCACAATCGCAGCATCTGTAAAACCCCTTTTTGTAACTTTATAAAATCCATAACTGCCTAAAATTGCCTTGATTGCGTTTATATTATTTTCTATCTCTTTTTTTTCTGCTTCAAATTCCCTTATATCCTTAATATTGCTGACTACTCTTTTCTCCAAATTTTCATATGTTCTCTCAAGTTGCTTTTTGGTTGTCTGATCAAGAACATGGCCTTTTATTAAGTCAACTTCATCTTTACTAAATTCTGTGAAGAACTTACTGCATACCTTTCCGTCAAGCAGTTTATTGTAATACTCCTGCAGTTCATTATTCTTGATGTTTGGTTTTTTCAGGCTGTTTAAGCTTCTTTTAACATACCCAAGAACCTTTTTTTCAAGGCTTAACACAGGATTGAATGCCGCCATAGGCATTTTCTCCTTAATCAGTTTCTTGAGCTTATCCCTGTTCTTTTTCAGTTCTTTGCCCTGCATTTCCAGATTGGATATCATCACTGCAACATCTTCTGTTATGTTTTCTCTTTCCTCCTCATCTATCTGGTAGTGCACTATAACATTATTGCTTAAAACGCCAACAAGCTTTGAGAGTTCGTTCTTTGCAAATTCTGATGATTCTGCTCTGTTTACAATTTTCTGCTTCACAAGATTATGATAACGCTTCATGTCCCTCTTAATCTTTTTCCTGTCTTCCTTTTTTTCATCATCAAAAACCTGCTCAAAAGAAGACATCATCTCATAAAACTCTTTTTCAGTCTTTCCTTTTTTTGTTGCAAGGTTGGCAAGCATAGTAAGGTTTAGGTTTTTAATCCTTCCGGAGTGCCTTGGCACCATTGGTATAAGCCCCCCTTCAATAAAAACAGAATCAATCTCTTTGCCTATCTTGTTGTATTTAAGAAAAGCTGCCAGCCCATCCATTGCCTTTGGGTTATAAATCCTCTTTCCAAATCCGAGGTCAGCGAGATAAAGTGATTTATTAACAACCTCTGGTTCAGCTATTGCTATTTCTTTAGAATTTATTGTTGATGTAGAGGCTATTTGCTCTAATTTAGAACCATCACTGTTTTTTGCTGCCTCTCTTTCATCCATCTTATAATTTTCTTAATTGCTTTTCTTTATATAAGTTGTTATTCTGTAATACTAAAAATAAAAAATATATTTCTA
>CAZLRI010000377.1:0-2586 GCA_964561745.1 uncultured Pseudobdellovibrionaceae bacterium
ATTCCTTAAAATTGACCGACAAAAAAATGAAGATAAATGGGTAGACCTTTTTGGTAAAACAGGGCAGAAATCCCGTCAAGAAAAAGGACGGATATTAGTCGGAACACAAGTTTTAGAACAATCATTGGATATTGATGCAGATTTTTTAGTAACGAGGCTTTGTCCTACGGATATGCTTTTCCAGCGATTGGGACGGTTGTGGCGGCATCGTGAAAATGATGCCATTCGTTCGGCTGAAGTCAGGTGCGAAGCATGGATTTTGGCTCCGGATTTGAACGATGCAATTAAGCAGCAAGACACTCTTGGCAAGTCAGCCATGGTTTATAGCCCCTATATTCTTTGCCGCACGCTGGAAGTCTGGCAGGATATTTTATCTGTAAAATTGCCTGGCGAAATTAGGCCATTGCTGGAAGCAACATACAAGGAACGCCACGAAAACGATGCTATGGCGAGGTATAAGCAAGAAACAGAAAGCGAACGGGATAAATTACATCGCATGGCTCTGATTGGTATTTCACGAGGAGGTTCAACCTTGCCGGAAAGCAAAGCAGCTACCCGATATTCGGAAACAGAATCTGCAGAAGTTCTGTTAATAAAAAAGCAAGGCTGCGAATCAAACGGAACATTGCTGCGATTGTTGGATGATTCTGAACTATTGTTGCCCAAGTTTATTGATGCGGCAAAACGCCGGCAAATTGCATCCGAATTATTAAAGAACACGGTTATAGTTCCGGTTTATCTTGCTCCGATTGCCATGACAAAACAAATCGAGTGGTTAAGAGATTATGTATATTTAGGTGGTTATGAAGAAAGTCCGTTTCGCGCGGCGATTGTGATGAACAGTGATAAATTGCAAGGGATAGGACATTCAGATGTATCAGAAAAATATAATTTAAGCTATGACAGTTGTTTGGGATATAGGGCTGAAAAGAAAGGAAGGGGGGAAAACGATGGAGAATAAGTTTAATTTAGTAGATGAACCGTGGATTCCTGTCGCAGGAAAAGGTTTGGTAAGTCTTGCCGATATTTTTTCTGATTTCACTCTCTCTGCGTTGGGTGGTAATCCTGTTCAGAAGATAGCATTAACAAAGCTGCTTCTGGCAGTTGCACAAACAGCTTATACGCCTAAAGATGATGAGGATTGGAAAATTTTGGGAGTATCCGGGATGGCTGATAAGGCTTTGGCGTATTTGACGGAGAAAAAAGATTTGTTCTGGTTGTATGGGGAAAAGCCGTTTTTGCAGATGACAGGGATTGAAAAGGCTGAAGTGCAGGGTTTTGGAGCGGTTCAGGCTTCAATTGCGACTGGTAATACGACTGTATTAACACAGAGTCAGGTGGAAGTTTCGTTGACTGATGCAGAAAAAGCTATCTTGGTTGTCCAAATGATGGGCTTTGGTTTGGGAGGTAAAAAAACTGATAATAGCGTGATTCTCTCTCCCGGATACCAAGGCAAATCTAATGATAAAGGAAAACATTCTACGGGAAAGCCTGGACCATCCATTGGATTTTTAGGATTTTTGCATAGTTTTTTACAAGGTGTGTCTTTGCAGGAAACTATATGGTTGAATTTTGTCACAGAAGAAAACCTGCGTGACATTAAAGTTTTTCCTAATGCGATTGGAATTGCACCATGGGAAAAAATGCCCCAGGGTGAAGATTGCCCTGTGGCTAAATCGTTAAAGGGTTCTTACATAGGTCGTTTGCTTCCAATTTCTCGTTTTATTCTTTTGGCAGAGGTAGGTGTTCATTATTCTGAAGGGATTGCCCATCAAGGCTACGCCAAAGGCGTTGTGGATGCCAGTGTGGCAGTTAATTTTTCCACAGCCAAACCAAAGGTTCTCTGGGTAGATCCTGAAAAGCGTCCATGGAGACAGTTGCCTGCATTGCTATCTTTTTTGGGTAGTGAAAAAAAAGGTGCGTTTGACTGTTTGCAATTACGAATAGCAATTCCACGAGCAAAGCAGTCTTGTCGCGAATTCGGTCTTTGGTCTGGAGGTTTAAGGGTTAGCAGTAATGCAGGAGAACAGTATGTATCTGGTTCAAATGACTTTGTTGAGTCTGAGTTTCGTTTAAGTTCCGCATCATTAGGAGATATTTGGTTTTCTATGCTTAAACAAGAAATGGATGATTTGGACGGTCTTTCCAAAATTGTTTACGGTACAACAAGATCGTTCTTTAAGGTGCAAAAAGCCGAGGGGGAAAAACAGGCGGCACAAGCCTCAAATCTTTTCTGGCAACTCTGTGAACGAAAGTTTCAAACGCTTGTGAATGCTTGTGATGCTGGTGACATGGGAGAAGAAACAAAAAAACTTCGTCATGTATTTGCTGGGTTTGCAAATAAATCATATAATACCTATTGCCCGAAAGATACGGCGAGACAATTAGATGCCTGGGCGGCTAATTGTCCGGATTTGTCGAAATATTTAGCCTAACAAGGAGGGTTTATGGATAGTACCAAAATATTGAAGAAAAGTCGGGGTCAAGAGTTTGTGAATTTTGTTTTGGTGCGGATGGACAAAGATAATGCATTTGGTGCGGCTCTGCGCCGGGCAAACAATCCAGCTACAGAATACCAGTCATGGG
>CAZLRI010000378.1:0-2580 GCA_964561745.1 uncultured Pseudobdellovibrionaceae bacterium
AATACTTGGGCACTATTGTGACGATTTAAACCCCTGTGAAAATCGGTGTTTAATACCGAAAGAACCAAAAAAAGTGCTGCTACTTTTTCGGCAACAGCCTCAAATACTATACGTAAATAAAAAAAGGGGTTCAAAAAGAACCCCTAAATAAAGGAAAACGCAAGCCTATAAGCCGGGTTTTGTCTGACTCGCATCTCTGCGAGCTGAATGGTCATTTATCTAGATACTGTTGTTACCAACAGCCTTTAGCGATCTACCCCTCAGCATTCATAAGAAAGAAGCGGATCACTTCCCTTTCTCTTAAAAAGAGAAAGCGCTGAGTGTTTGATCTTGCTTTCCATGGGGTTTACCTGTTTTCACTACAGCAGCATTGCCATTATCATGATAATAATGACTCAAGCGCCCTGTACATCCTTTCTGTTGCACTTTCCGTCCCGACATTTCCTGATAATAACATCGAGCATGGGAGTTACCCAGCATGGTATCCCGCCTGCATTGCCTTAAGTCAATAAAGCAACACAAACGTGCCTACCCACCACGTAAACCTTTGCTAATTCATTTAGCATAAAATTCACGTGGCAGGCAGGCATATAAAGCCCGGACTTTCCTCCATTTCGCATTTGCATACGAAACAGCGACCATTTGGCCTGCGGTTATCAAAGATCTATTAGACCTCTTGCCTATTTTACAAACGTTCATCAATTGCTTTATTAGCAAGCTTGTCTGCATGCATATTTTTTTCTCTAGGAACATGAGTGATCTGATATTCAGAAAACCCTTCTAATTTTTTCATGATCAACTTAAATAATGGTTTTAAACCATCATTTTTCACTCTATATATTCCCTTAATCTGCCTGACCATGAGTTCAGAATCTGCAAAAATTTCAACTGACTCTGCTCCAAGAGTTTGCGCTGCATTAATAGCAAGGATCAAAGCCTGATATTCAGCCTGATTATTAGTTGTTTCGCCAAGGTATTTAGCAACCTCATCCAAAACAGATCCATTTGCATCAAGCAAAAGCGCGCCAGCTCCAGCTGGACCCGGATTTCCCCTTGCTGCACCATCACAATATATAATTATTCTTTTCACGATTTTTCTGAAACACCAAATATCTCAAGTAAAGAATTTTCTTCATGAGGAGTAAGGTGTGAAAGAATTACCTTTGCCTGCTTAGAGATATATGGATCATTTTTGCGACCGCTTTTTTTCTTTTTAAGATCATCCAAAGCTTCCTGCATTAAACCAGAAGAAACCTCTCTTAACAAATTTCTGACCTCTTCGCTTGAAATCTCATTATCTAAAAGGCTTTCAACAGAATCGAACTCTTCGTTTTCTGCCAAAAAAAGCAATATCTCAGCGGCAAATTGTTTTGACATGCTGGAAAGATTCATAGTTTCTCCTCTTCTTTATCTGCTTCATCAACTGGAAGCTCAACATATATCATACGATGACAACTGGGACAATTTTTTAGTTCTATTAAATGCAACATCTCGTTATATAGCTGAGCTGGCATATTCATGCTGCACCCCTGACAAACACCATTTTTCACACTTACTATAGCACTATCATACCGCGCTCTGACAAAATTATATTTTCTTAAAAAAACCTTATCCAACTTACCCTCTATCTCAGGCCTTTTCTCCTCATATTCTACAAGCTGCTTTTTGAACTCTTGTTCATCTATTTCCAAAAGGTTTTTCTCTTTTTCATACCCAACCTTCTTATCGGCAAGTTCTCCAGAAAGTTGCGTGTTTTTTTTACTTAAAAACTCGATTTTCTCCATATACGTTAAAATCCGCTCTTCACGCTCTTTATTCAGCTTTTTTGTGTCTGCTATTTCCTTTAAAACCGCCTGATATTCCTTATTTGTCTTAATAGCATAAAGCTTGGTTTCCCGCTTTTTTAGTTCTTCAGATGAATATTCAAGCTCTTTTTCTTCCTTTTTCTTTAACTGCTCTGTTTCATTAAGCTCATTTACAACATTATCAAACTCTTCCTTAATCTGAAAATAGCGGGATTCAGTCTCAGCTATTCTTTCAGGCAACTTATCTAAGTCATTGGCTATTTTATCCAGACGCAGATCTATTTCTTGGAGTTCTTTTAATGCAGCGAGTTGGGTTTGAAAATCAGTTGTCATAATTTAAAATTCAAGCAGGTGTGGTAAATACGCCCAAACATTATTTCTTGTCAATTACTTTAATGCTAAGAGCCTGTTGGAGTATTCTTACATAAACTATATTGATCTTTTTATTGATCTTTTTTTCTTAATATGAATAGTATCCGCTCCGATTTCAATTATCGGGCCCATAGCTCAATGGCAGAGCTTCCGGCTCATAACCGGGTGGTTCGAGGTTCAAGTCCTCGTGGGCCCACCAGAAAATGTTTTAAGATTACGAGCAGTTGGCAAATTATCCTCTGCTCGTTTTCTTTTTTAAAAACCTTTTGTGTCCATTTTGTGTCCACTTTTATTCGTTCACTACTCTATTTTTGAACTCTACCTTAATCACATTTTCTCTTGCCGTGAGTAAGCGATTGCCGAAGCGCATCTGGCGCAGGGTTAGCTGTGTGGCGGCACGGGG
>CAZLRI010000379.1:0-2570 GCA_964561745.1 uncultured Pseudobdellovibrionaceae bacterium
CTGCCTACGTTTTAGCCATTTTTTACTGCTTTCCTGAGGGGGAAGTTCCGATATAACAACAAAAGCCCCTCAAACCGAGGGGCTTTTAATTTAGCAACAGGCTTTTAACTTATTCTTTCTTTGCTGCTTTTTTTCTCTTTGATCTTCTTATTATAAAAACAACAAACCATGCCACAAAACCTAATATAACCAACCACGGCAAAATCACAACCAGCACTGTAATAATGCTTGCAACGGAAGTCATAAAAAGCTGACCAGCATCTTCCAGAGATGTTTTTAAAGGATCTAATACACTGCTTGTTATTTTATATGGTTCGCTCAGATAAATGGTTATTGTTGATAAAGACACCAAACTATCAAAGTAACGCTTTGTTCCTTCAAATCTTTCGATATCCTCCCTTACCCTTCCAAGCTCTTTTTCTACTGCAAGCATATCAGCTAGTTTTGTTGTCTTTTGCTCAAGAAGATCAACAAGCCTTGTTTCCATTCTCTTGGCATTAGCAAGCCTTGCTTCAAGGTCAACATACTCTTCTGTAATATCATTACTATTAGATTGCTCTGACTTAACCTTTCCAATGGTTGATAGATCAACTAAAACCTCATCATAATTTTTTGACGGAACCTTAATAACAAGCTCTGCTGCTTTACGATCTTTTTCTTGTTCCCAAATTTTACTATCAGCTATAAAATCACCTGATCTTTTTACAATATCATCTATTTTTGATATTGAATCCTTGCATGATTTAACTTCTATACTCACCTCTCCTGTGTAAATAATCTTACGATCCTGAAAATTTTTATTTAAATCCAGCTTTACATCAAGCACAGTTCTATCTTCTTTAACAAATCCTTTGCCAGCAACTTCCTGCACTATCTCCATAGGAGCAGGTATTTTTACTTTTTCTCTAACCAAACCTTCTTTGCTATAACTGGTTAAATTGTTACAGGAAATAAAAACAACACTGGTTAAAATGATCAACCAAAATACTCTGAGTTTTTTCATACTACCCCCTGATTGTTTTTAATTTTTTATGCATGGAGAAACAAAAGATATTATTTACCTTCAATAACCTGAAGAGAATCAAGAAGAAACAAAATTCCACTAGGAAGACCTGCAATGGATTTCCCATCAACAACCCTGCCTTTAGCAAAAACCGATTTATCTAAAACATTCTGTTTAACATATAATGAAAGATACGCATCATCAGCAAAGTATATTTTACGCGAATTCATTATCTGATATACAAAACCATATTTTTTGTATTGATTGCCATCTTTGAAATAAACCGGAATCTCATATAACACAGGACGAGATATGTTTTTCAATTCTTCGCTGTCCTTTACAACGCCGGTGATTTCAATTGGCTTACCTGACAAGACCTTCCTGAAATAATCCTCTGCTTTTGATGAATCCAACCCTGAAAGATCTAAAGGATTTTGCACAACCGCTGATATGGCGAATTTTGAAATAAATAAGACAGGAATAACAAGGGCTAAAAAAATATATTTTCTCATATCTGTGGAGCCTATGTTAATTTAGGACATCTAATATCTGCTTGTTATTTATATGAATTTAACCTAAAAAGTCAACTGCTGCTTATTTTAATATTTTAAATGGATGGTTAAATTAAATGGGTATTTCAACAAAAACTGGCGATTCAGGAAAAACCTCTTTTTTTTCAGGAGAAAAAATCTCAAAAACAGATCTGAGAATATGTTCCATTGGAACATTAGATGAACTAATAAGCTTCCTTGGCATTGCCAGAAGTATCGCCGCAGCTGACCATAAAATAAAAGACGTCATTATTAAAATACAATCCAATTTTATGATGCTTTGCAATCTTATGTATGATTGTTCCAAAGCCTCAGATGAAAAGATATTAGAGAAAATTAATGAAATAGAACATAATACATCTGCTATTGAATCAAAGATCAATCTGCCTAAAAAATTTATAGTGCCTGGTGCTACAACATTATCAGCTCAAATCGATTATGCCAGATCCATAGCAAGAAGGCTGGAAAGAGAGATGTTTCAATCAAAAGAAGCTGGGCATGATGTCAACAAATATGCATTGATCTATCTTAATAGATTATCAGATTACCTTTTTATTCTCGCAAGAGATATTGATTTTAGTGAAAAACATGGATTTGATACTTTGGCAAAGTAATGCTCTTTTAGGAAGGTGGTTATGAACAATATAAATTTTGTATTTGTTACAACAAACAACAAAAAAGAGGGACAGTCTCTTGCAAAAGAGATGGTTAAAAAAAGGCTTGCAGCTTGTGTAAGCATTTTACCTAACATGAGATCTATCTATGAGTGGGATGGTGAGATTCAGGATGAAGAAGAATATCTTTTGATAATTAAAACAACTGCTGAGAGAATTGAAGATTTAAAATATTTTATCAGCAAAAATCACAGCTATGAAGTTCCTGAATTTGTCGTGTTTGAAAGTATTGATGCTCTTCCAGATTATCTTGATTGGATAAATAAAATAACCAGCTAACCTGTACTAACGTAACTTCTCAATAAGTTGAGGTAAACTATTAATTTCCTCCCCCTTTCAGCC
>CAZLRI010000380.1:0-2565 GCA_964561745.1 uncultured Pseudobdellovibrionaceae bacterium
CCACCGCCTCATAGTCACATGGCGAGGCAAAAAATATAATCCCTTTTTGGTCAGAATAATCCTTAAGCTCTTTCAGCCATTCCCTCGGAATCTCCAACTTCTTGATGAGGTCATACAGGCGCTCCTTGTATCCTGAATGGAGCGGCGTTTTTTTTGAATAATGTTTTTCGGCGGAGAATACCTGAAATTTTATTGCATCAGCGCCTGCGCCAGAAGCTGCATCAATAAGCTGTTTTGCTGTTTCAAAGTCTCTGTTATGATTGCTTCCAGCCTCAGCAATGATAAAACAGGGTTCCCCATCCCCGATAAAACGATTTCCTATTTCTATTTTCATGCCACAAACTCCCAGTTCATAGGAGTGCCGCTCTTAATATCACAGGATGCCTTTTTGCCGATAAGAATGTCATAGTATTTCGGAGATAATCCGGCGGCAGGACGGATAACACGAATATTTTTATTCGTGAATTCTTCACCCTTCATAATGTCTTCCACCACATAAATTGACCGTCTAAACCTGGCAGAGGCCCTTTCTTTTTCAACCGCGCCGTAACAAACCTTCCCCAATGCCTGCCATGCTCTAAGTGTATCTTCAACAAGCAATTTCATTTCATGCGGCTCCATTGAAAATGCCGAGTCCACTCCGCCATCAGCACGCAATAGGGTAAAGTGTTTTTCAACAACAGTTGCGCCTAACGCAATACCGGCAACAGCAACCCCAATACCCACAGTATGGTCAGACAGCCCGACTTCAACATCAAAAAGCTGCCTTAGATGAGGAATGGTTAATAAATTAGTATCATCAGGGATTGCCGGATATGTGCTTGTGCATTTCAACAGAATTATATCCTTACAGCCTGCTCCTCTTGCAGTTCTTACAGCCTCGTCAAGTTCGGCAATGGTTGCCATGCCGGTTGATATAATTAACGGTTTTTTAGTCGAAGCTGCCTTCCGGATTAAGGGCAGATGGTTATTTTCAAAAGAAGCAATCTTATATGCAGGAACATCAAGTTTTTCTAAAAAATCTACCGCTGTCTCGTCAAAAGGAGTGCTGAAGGCAAGTAAGCCCAATTCTCGGCAACGGTCAAAAATAGGTTTATGCCATTCCCACGGAGTATATGCCTGCTGATAAAGCTTATAAAGAGAGTTCCCCTTCCATAGGCTTTTTGAATCACTTATAAAAAATTCTTCTCTTTCATTTTCAATAGTAATGGTATCAGCCTTAAAGGTTTGCAGTTTAACAGCATGAACTCCGGCTCCTGCTGCAGCATCAACTATTGCCTGCGCCCTTTTCAGCGACTGATTATGATTGGCAGACATTTCAGCGATAATAAACGGGGAATGGTCTCTCCCTATTTTTTTATTCCCTATTGCAATAGTCATTACTGCCGCCTTTTATAATCACCAAGATTAAAATACATCATTATCCCCAAGAACAAAATTAATTTTATCGCCTAACGACACTTTATCTTTTTTATACGGGCATATAGCCAATAGATGACTGAACTCCTTGCTGACGCTGAATCCGGCTGACATTAAGTAATTTTTATAAATAGTCGTATCCCAAATGTTTGATAGAGAATATGGTTCAGAAAAACTATCAGCAATTCTTAACAGCGCATTAAAGACATATTCATCTATTGCTTCAATGTCAACTATATGCAGTCGCTTTAAAGGCTCATAGTATTTGAATACAACATAACCTGCAATATCTTTCTTGTCCATAAACACAAAAATCTTATATTCAACATCCGGGCGGCTGATATACCTCCATTTAAAATATAAAGAATCCTTTACAACGGAAAAGGACCTTGTTTTTGAAATTTCAATTGAAAATTCTTTTATCTTATTCAGGAATAGATTATAATTATCAGGATTTAAAGATATGATTCTGGAATCCGCTCTCTTTTCAACGCCGCTGTCTTGTCTTTTTCTTTCCAGAAAATTGATGCGCGGAAGCAATGTCCATCCTATACGCATATGCCCCATAACAGCATATTTATTAGGTATTCCAATGGCTAACTTAATCCCCTGTTCTTCTGCCTTCTTTAATGCAAAACGCCCTAATTTCACAAACAAATCTCTATCAGGTGCCCTATAGCCATGCACTACAAAGCCATTATTGCATAGGGCTGCATTAAACATCTCCTGATTTAGCAGAACATTATATTTTAACAGGCAATATCCTGCAACAACATTTTCTTCATTAAAAGCCACCTACAAACTATTCATGCCATTATTAAATATCCATAAATACATTTCAGGACTCAATGTCCTTGAGAAAGCAGTTTCCCATGCCTTTATAAAACTTGTTCTTTCAATCTCATTATTAATCTGCCGGTATCTCAGTTCTTTCAATGACAGTCTCTCCTTAACCGAGTATCTGAGGGGTTTTTTTAAGCCGCTCAAGCTCTACCTTCAACTGCCCTATCTGCCGGTACAACTCCGCCTCCATCTCTTCATGACCATTGTCCTGACAATCTCTTTCATCCTTTCTATCCCCTTTAATCTGATTGTTGAGGTCATTGATTTTCAGCGCCTTTTCTATCACATATTATCTCCTGAGAT
>CAZLRI010000381.1:0-2560 GCA_964561745.1 uncultured Pseudobdellovibrionaceae bacterium
ATCTAATGGATAGAGATAAAAACGAACCTGCTTATATGGATTTAGCTGTTGGAAGTGATTTTACATGGGAAATGAATAGTAAAAACCTCAATCCAACTGTCTCATATATTGTCATAACTGGAACTCAAGATTGGAACTGTGGATCAATTTGCCCTGAGGCTTTTGAAGCTGATGATTCTGATACATTTGTTTCTGTTGTAAGTGCAAGTTTATTGAACAAAAATATTCCTCTAATTACTGTTAATAAGGATCATGGGCAAGAAATTGGAAAGTCAACTATTCCATTAAGTCAAGAGTACCAGATTGATGATATGATAAATATTATAACAGCTTTTATTGAGAACCAAGGTACAACCAAGATAAAAAGTTTCTTGGATCAAGGGGAAAAATACATAGATGGTAATGATGTTTTAGCAGATTCAAATCCTTTTACAGAAGGTGCTGTGTTAATCAAATTTGAGGAGTTAAATCCAAAAAGAGTTGAACTAAGTAATTCTCAAAGGGGTTATAAGTTTTCATTGAATGTTAACAGTTACACTGGTGTATGGTATCATTTTACTGATAATAAAACGGCTTTCTTTGGGTGCGTGATGAATACATTTCCAATTCCAGATTTAAACATAATAGATTTAGGGGTGTGTGGAGTGGGGATTTATTTTGAAGAGCCAACTCTATTAAAAATATGCGTCAACAAAGTTTTATCAAAATTCAAAGCTGAATTGTCTGATTATGATTTTTATACATGTTTGAATTATAAACCTATAGACTGGGGTCTTACAGTTCCAAGCGGAATTTATGATTTAATAGTTGATGGTGAGGATAGTGGTTATGATATTGAAATTAAAGCAGGACAAACAGTGATGTATGAAATAAGATTTCAAGAAACTACTACGACCACAACTACCACACCAATCACAACCAGTACAACAACTGTTTTTACAACAAGCACCACATTTTTACCAACCACTACAACTCTAGTAATAATTTGTGACCAATTCACAACCTCATGCCAAGTGTCATGCAAAGATACCAAATGCGATCTAGCCAAGTATGAATATTGTGTTTACGAATGGAATCCTCCTTCCCCGTGTAAATCTATAACTATGACAATATATCCAGGCGATAAAGCACCCTGGATGGTATGCACATCAAGAGGCAGTTGCATCTTGAAAGGAAAATCATTAATTCCTGGAACAACCACTACAACAATACCACCAACAGGGGAAGTCATATTATGCAACAATCAAACAACTAGTTGTTATCATACCTGCAAGAAATGCCCATCTGATTATAGCTACTGCGAGTATGAATGGACTAGCAACTGTGCCAACAGGACTGGAACATTGCAATCAGGTGAATCCTTGCCTTGGTTGGTTTGTACAACCAGAGGTACTTGTTTCATGAAAGGGTATAGGTAAGAAAATGACTAAAGAAATTAGCATGGATGATAAGGTAATGGATATTCTTTTGAAATATAGAGAAGAATATATAAAAAATTTTAGTTGGCCATGGTTAGATGAATATCCTTTGAGCATGAAAAATGCCAATAAATCCCTTCTAGCTTCTATTTTAGATTTTCAAATGGACGCTGATTTAGTTTGGAAAAATGCAGAGATATTAACAGAAGAAGTTTTCAAAGACCCTAAAAATCTTTGGAACTATATATTAGAAAAATATCCAAATAAAGAAGATTGGGATAGTTTTTTATTGGAACAGAAAAAGAAAGGTTTTTCAATTCATAGGTTTGACTGGGCAACAAAAAAAATTTGGGAAGTGGCAAAAGAAATAGTAAAAGATTATAACGGGGATTCAAGAAATATTTGGAAGGATTTTAATTCAAAAGAAGAATTAATTGAAAATATTAAAAAAGCCATTGTTACTAAATCGGATACAATTCCAAGAATGATTATTTTGGCGTTGAATGAAAAGAAACATATTAAAATTAAAAGTGATGTCAAACCAGATATTCATGTAAAGAAAGTTATAGGGAGATTATATTTTGGTTCTGAAGTAAACGAAAAAAAGGCACTTGAAATAACTAGGAAGTTATCTCCAGAAAATCCTGGTATTTTGGATAACCCCCTTTATATGATAGGCAAAAATATATGCAAAAAAGAACCTGAATGTGAAGCTTGCCGTCTCAATCAAATATGTGAGTATAGAAAAAATCATAATAACCTCCTCCAACCCAAAGTGAGCGAAACTTGAAAACTACCATATGTATTTTATCGGTTTTTAATGGCCGAAATTTGCATATATTGAATGATTTTTGTGGGATACTACTATATCTTAGCATGGAAGCTCAACCCTACTATAACCAGACAATCACTTGCAATACCCAAACTATCAAATGGATTTCTTATATCTTTTTCCAGTTGATTCAACTTTGCATTAACACACTTCACTCCTTCTGTCACCCTGCTCGCAGGAATTAAATTAATCCTTTCGATTCTTTGGAATAGTTGAGCGAATCGCAACGATTATTATCTTCCTTCCGTTTGATGCTCCATCGGAGGTGAAGTGTTATGCAAAGTGTAAATGCAGCTATCAGAAGAGTAAG
>CAZLRI010000382.1:0-2556 GCA_964561745.1 uncultured Pseudobdellovibrionaceae bacterium
ACTCGCTCCAGTTTCACTATCCCTGCTCCCAATTTAACCGGACGGTAGTGAAGTTTGATGTTGGTGATTCAAAAGTGGAAGAATTTTGTTTAAAAAACCACATTCCTGTTTTGATGAAAATCCCAAATGATAGAAATATTGCAGTTGCATACTCAAAAGGTATCCCTATAACTGAAACTGTTTCCAAATATAAAAAAGAATTTATCGAAGTTTATAAGAAAATTTATGAAAGAGCTGATTGTAATAAGCGGTAAAGGTGGCACTGGCAAAACCAGCCTTACAGCATGCATGGCAGTATTAGCTAAGGATGCTGTTCTGGTAGATTGCGATGTTGATGCTGCTGACCTGCATCTGATTTTAAAACCAATAATAAAAGAGCAGGTAGAATTTAAGTCAGGTCAGGTGGCTGACATAAACAATGATGTTTGTATTGCATGCGGAGAATGCAAGAACTCATGTCGTTTCAGTGCTGTTGTTAAAACAAAATCATACATCATTGACCAGTTAAGCTGCGAAGGTTGTAAGGTATGTCAAATTGTATGCCCTGTTAATGCAATTAGTATGCATGAAAACATATGTGGTTCATGGTATGTATCTGAAACAAGATGCGGCACAATGGTGCATGCTGCTTTAAGACCGGGAAGTGAAAATTCCGGAAAACTGGTAAGTATAGTGCGGCAAAAAGCAAAGGAGATTGCTGAAAATAATGAAACTGATTTAATAATAATAGACGGTCCTCCTGGAATAGGTTGCCCTGTTATAGCTTCTATTGGTGGTGCTACACTTGCTCTTATTGTTACCGAACCAACCAAATCAGGAATTCATGACTTAAAAAGAATTGCTGAACTAACACGGCATTTCAAAGTGCCAACCTGTGTATGCATAAATAAGTTTGATTTAAATTATAATGCAGTTCGGGAAGTTGAAATTTTTTGTAAAGACAATCAACTTAAAGTAATAGGGAAAATTCCTTATGATCTTGATGTTACAAAAGCAATGGTAAAAGGATTAAGCGCAGTTGAATTTATGGATAACTCTGTTTCAAAAAGTATTAAAGATGTTTGGGATGTTTTGAATTCAATAATAAACAAGGAGGAGACACTATGAAAATCGCGATACCGCTTGCTGATGGCAAGCTAAGCATGCATTTCGGTCACTGTGAAGAATTTGCCTTGGTTGATGTTGATGAAAACACAAAAACCATTAAGGGCAAGACAATCTTGTCAGCTCCACCGCATCAACCAGGTTTCTTACCAACGTGGCTTGCTGAAAAAGGAGCTAACGTAATCGTTGCCGGTGGCATGGGTTCAAGAGCACAAGGGCTCTTTGTAGAAAAAAATATAAAGGTAGTCATAGGAGTGAGAGAAGGTACGCCTGAGGATATAGTATCGTCCTATCTCAATAATACATTATCTACTGGTGATAACATTTGTGATCATTAAATGATAAATATGTAATTGTAGAAAAATGATTAAAACAAAACATAGATATGTTTATGGACCGGTTCCGTCACGCAGACTGGGTCGTTCATTGGGTGTTGATCTTGTGCCATTTAAGGTGTGCAATTATGATTGCATATATTGTCAACTGGGCAGAATAACCAACAAAACCATAGAGCGCAGAGAATATATATCTCCAAAAGCTATTCTTCAGGACTTACGTGATTGCTTGAAGCTCGGAGACAAACCCGACTATATAACCGTTTCCGGTTCAGGTGAGCCAACCCTTAATTCGAGTCTGGAAGAAATTATATCAAAGATTAAAGAAATGACGGATATTCCTCTGGCTGTGTTGACCAATGGTTCACTTTTATACCTTCCTGAGGTTAGAAAGGCGTGCTGTATGGCTGATTTGGTTCTTCCATCTCTGGATGCAGGCGAAGAATCTATGTTCAAGCATGTCAATCGACCCTGCAAAGAAATTGAATTTAATAAAATGATTGAGGGTCTTGTGAAGTTCAGGGAGGAATATAGCGGCAAAATATGGCTGGAAGTATTTCTACTTGGAGGAGTAAACAGTTTAAAACCTGACATAATAAAAATAAAAAATCATATTGCCAAAATTAAGCCGGATAAAATTCAGGTCAATACAGTAGCAAGACCACCTGCGGAAGATTATGCCTATAGAATTGATCTGCCTCAATTAATTGAATCATGTAAATTGTTTGGTGAAAATGCTGAGGTTATTGCCGATTTTCTTGAAACCAAACATGTTGATAAACATATTTTGACTAATACAAGGCTGGATAAGATTTTAGGCGATGACAAAGTAAAACAGGTCGAGTTGTCTGACGGAAGGATTCTTGATGCAGATATGGTATTAATAGGAATTGGGGTACAGCCAAATATTTCTTTGGCTGAATTTGCAGGCATAGAAACATGTAAAGACGGAATAGTAGTTGATGCTCACATGCAGACATCTGACAAAAATATCTTTGCATGCGGTGATTGTACTATCAAAAAATCGTTCTTTACCGGCAAACCAACAAATTTAAAACTTGCTTCAATTGCGACAATGGAGTCTCGAGTTGCAGGGGCCAACCTCTTTGAAATAAAA
>CAZLRI010000383.1:0-2556 GCA_964561745.1 uncultured Pseudobdellovibrionaceae bacterium
CACTTGACAAAATTGCTTCATAGTGAGAATTCGCTTTAGAATAAAAACAAAGGGAGGGATTTATGGCAAATATAGATGATAAGATAGCAGAGAATGTCCCAGGTCAGTATTATGTGGATTCCCAGTGTATTGATTGCAGTTTATGTGTCAATACTGCGGAAAATAATTTTGTTCAAAATGAAGAAGCTGGTTATGTTTATGTTTCTAAGCAGCCATCAAACGATGATGAAGAATCTCAGTGTAAAGAAGCTAAGAAAGCTTGTCCGGTAGAGGCAATTGGAGATGATGGAGAATAAAAAATATTTATTTTATTTAAAACCCCGTTAAAAATAACGGGGTTTTTTATTGTAAGTTCTTAGCGAGTGTTTTTAAGTCGCACCCTTGGTTTTTTATAGTTAATTTTTAATTTTTTACGTTGAGGAACTAACAAATCCGGATTTTTGGTTTTTTTGTCAAAATCCAATTCTTTTAACATGTTCTGAAAACGAATATCATCTTTTATAAAATAGAAGTCATCTCCTAACACAATCCAGTTTAAAATAGTTTTAGATCTGCCTTTATAAGCTTTTTTCAGAGATTCAACAGTATGCTGAACATCTTTCTTTGCTGCAAAATAAGCAGCCAAACACTCCTGAATCTGAAGATCCAAGGAAGCAGGGTAGAGTTTTACTTTTTTGAAATAAGAATTTGCTTTTTTGCTGTTGCCGCTTGATTCGGTGATTGCTGCCATTAGTATATAAACCTCTGCTTTATCCAGATTGGATGCGAATCTGATGGATTTTTTGTAATACTTAATTGCTTGCTTGAATAAATCACTTTGTTCAATGTCTTGAGTTTTTAAAAAAAGATAGAGGTTATGATAAGCAACACCTATTCCTTTAAAAAAATCGTATGCATCAGCGCGGGAAGGTGGCTGGTTTGCGCGTTTGTATAATAAAATATGGGACAGTTCTCTTAACAGGTAAATCGACTTATCAGATTGAGATTTTGTTTGTAAAATAGCGCTGGCTTTTTCCAAATCATCTTTGGCAAGCTCTGTTATTGCTTCTTTTGGAACAAAAAGATTTGAAACAGTTTCCTCTTTTTTTGTTTCTTTTGCATAAGTAGATGAAAAAACGACAAAAGCTGTTACACAACATATGCATAAAAATATAGTTTTTCTATAAAAGTGTAACATAAAATTGTTATTTGCCCGAGGTTGTGGGTTTTTCTGATTTACCTATTGGTTCTTTGGATATTATAAAATCAGTATAATCACATGACGATGGTTTGTGCACAGCATTTCCATCTGTTAATATGGCTATTCCAGTTGGATTTTTATCAAGCTTCTTGCCAAAAAGTTTTTCATAATCAGCCGTAACATTAATTGATTTCTGTTTCCAATTATTTAAATTTTTTGAGCTGGTTTCCAAAACTGAAACTTTTAATTTTCCGTTTCGTCTGGATACCTCAGTCCCTATCGGTAAGCTCGTGCTCCATACATATTTTATTGTCTGTCCATCCCATTGACCAATAATAACATAAACTCCGCAAGCACTGTCATTTTTTGATCCATCATCCTCACGTGCACCTTCTGGCAAAATTCTTGCCCGCCATTTCCAGCTTAAATAAGGATATTTGTCTATCTGCCAGAAAAATTTATTTAATGCCTGTATTGAATAATTTTTGTCGTCAAAACCGTGGATGAATTTCAGCCCGTTTTCTTCCTCTACGTGATATATCTCCGAGGCTTTTCCTCTTTGAAAAGGCCATGTTCTCCATGATGACGGAAACTTGCCGATTTTATAAGAATTGAAATTATCGATGATTTTATAACTGCCGACCTGTTGCGTTTCTGACAAGCATGGTATTGCTGCAGCAAAGAGAATTAGTATTGCTGATAAAAATATATATTTTTTCATATTGTAGACCCTATAAGTTCTTTAACTTAATTCGTCAATTAGTCTGTTTATAAATAGTTGTTAATTGCAGATGACTAATAGTCTGAGTATTTTTATTAAATCATTTGGGAGTGGAGAACTTATGTCGATGAGCTTAGATGTTTTCGGGTGTTTAAATGTGAGCTTTGTTGCATGTAGAAAAATTCTTTTGTGCGGCAAGATATCTTTTTGCCGGATCTTTGCGTTTTGATAGAGTTTATCTCCGGCAATTGGGTGTCCAATAGATGCCAAATGAGCCCTGATCTGATGTCTGATGCCTGTAGCTATTTTTATGGTCAATAATGAATATTTTCCCAAAAATGGGAAATTGGGCGGATCATATTTTGTTGTAAAAATATTTGTTGTATGGAATTCAGTAAAAGCTTTTCGTGCCTTAAGCTCTTCAGCTTGTTTTTGAGAAGAACATACGATCATTTTATTTTGTTTTTCAGGATGATGTGCAATCCAAGTATTGATCTCGCCATCTTTTTTTGTGTGACCAATAACTAGTGCAATATATTCTTTTGTTATTTTCATAAGTAATAGGATTTATTATTTATATTCCCATTACTTATAATATCGCAAGAAGAAATCTTTGTCAATATCTTTTTCCCAACAATGGCGACTTGATTTCCAC
>CAZLRI010000384.1:0-2544 GCA_964561745.1 uncultured Pseudobdellovibrionaceae bacterium
TTAAGGATAATAGAGTTAGTATGTGACGGATTGTTACACACTATGAGGTGTTAATCGCTATAGCGTGGTTTATGGGGTTTAACAAGCAAGAAAGCAATAACCACATACAAAAGCATGCCCAAGGCTTGCCGCATCAAATCTGGAGCACACCAAAACCAACTTGTACCTCCGCTGAAATGTAGTCCAGCAATAAACCATGCAAAAACGATGTCAACAAAAAATTCTGTAACCAAGGCTATTTTGAATGGGAGTCTAACAATGTAGGAATCCAAACTCAAAGTCATGTAAATTGGCATGTTAGCTACGAGAACAAACAATGTTAATCCCAGTGGAATGCCGAAGCTTTCCATAAAGCCTCTAGCGTACAAATTGGCTTCTTGATAGGGAGCTTGGCAAAAAATGAGTGTTAGGAAATAGTCGAAAAAAATGAAAGCAAAAACTAGGAAGGTTCGGTTCAGCCAATGATTATTTTTAGGAAAAAACAAAAATTTTAGATTAAACTGGATTTTTTGCTTCTGCACTTCTCTTCCCCTCGGCTTCTCCAACCTGAAACTATTGAATATAATTTGGATCATTATTGCTTTAAGTCTTAGGGTATGTGTTTTCAATTCATATTTTAGTTTCAGAAGTATAAAATATAGCGCAAGCCAGAATCGGGTTCTGTCTCGGAGTTAGAATCTTAGAATAGAGGAGCAAGGCTGCAAAAAAGGGTTAACATGGAATTATCAGTTGAAAAGCCTAAAAGCATCGAAAAACTGTATGATGAAAACAGCGGATTATGGAAATTTGTAAGGATAGATAAGGGACCAACCAAATCTGTGGAAGTCATCGAAAAAATAAAGCTTAAGAACACCAATTATTCACTTTGAACGGTTGATGATGGACTGCCGACTTGTATTTTGGCGGATGATGGACAACTGCTTTTGCTGATTAGAACGAATAACGGGAAGAAAAAGGTGGCAGCGTTATGGACAAACTATGATGCCTTCGTAAAGGCTTTGAAGGCGCTTTTCCTTGAGTTATGGAGTAATAAAGCTTAAGTTATAATTCCTTCGACTTTGAATTTGATTTCTTGCCACACGGAATGAACTAGCAATCTTGCTTCCTTGTCAATTACCATTAACAATGCTAGATAAATAATTCCGCCTATTGCTGTTGCAATTAAAGTCAAATATATTCTTGTTGGATGCGGAATAATGAATAGAACAGTTGCCATGACAGCTGAAGCAAAAACGTATTTTGCAATATTCTGCCATGGAATGTCTATCTTGACCATTTTGCGTACGATAGCATATAATGCAAGAAACATTCCAAAACTGGCTAATGAATTGATAACGCTTACGCAAATCGCTGCTTGTAATGGTTGATTTTGGGCATAATTTACTAAGATGTAGAATGCTGTAGGCAGGGTTATTGCGAAATGAAAATATGGCAGAGAAAACACGATGAACAGTCTGCTTTTAATCAGTTCCTTAAATGATATTTTTGCCTTTTCATCAACTCTTTCAACTCCAAAAAGCACAGAGCTGAAAAACCCTGACATAGTTGCGACAAAGGAATTTACTGCTAACATAACCAAAACGGGCCAAGCGTCTTTGTATACAATGTTAATAATTGTCATGTAGGAATCCGCGAACGTCATTGCTCCAACAGTCATGGGTATGGCGAACATTAAAACCATTTTCAAAGAAGTTGTTATGTCTTCACTGCTTTTTTCGGCTAGGAGTTTTGGATATAACGCGAAAGCTAGAAAGGAAGCGTAGGTGATTACGCTTGCTATTTGTGCTGCAGCACCATAGTTGCTTCGGGCTTCTCCTCCGCCGTAAATAAAGAGCATTATGAATATGAAGGCTGCTATTTGGTTGCCTACAATGTTATAGATGTTTGCTACGGAGCCTTTAAGCCATTCTTTTACATATTGCCATTTAGCTCTCTGTTTTAGTTCTTCTAAAAGTAGTTTAAAGTAATAGGCTATTTGAATGGTAAAAGCTACTATGAGACTGAGTAAAGCTCCTAGAAGGGGCTGCTGGAAATTGATGATGAGTATATATCCCAAAATGACTTTGCAGGCTTCTGCAACTAGTAGTCCATACCCTATCGCCTGCGGCATTCTCGCGCGCAGACAAGCCTCCAACGCGTTGAGAGAGTAAAGTTCTATTATTTGTGCCGCGACTACAAAGTATAGGAGAAGGTATTCTTGGCCTATACCGAGTGATGATGTTATTAATGGAACTAGTGGAAGGTAGATAATTGTGGCTATTGCTGAAATTGTTAAGTTTGCGAGGATTCCTGTTTTGGCTGCTCCTTCTTTGTCTCTTGCTGCAAATCGCATGGTCCAAAATGGTAGGGCTGTGGCGAGGAGTGTGAAGTATGCTAATATGTCGTTGATGTTGAACCACAGGCCATATTCCAATTCTGTGGTTGTGCGTGCTATCATAAGTTGAAAGGCTAAGCCTGTTGCGACGCTGAGCATTTTTGCTGCGAAAACGATGAAACCTGAATATTGTAGCCTAATTTCGTTTTTAGCCAAGGCTTCACCTTTAC
>CAZLRI010000385.1:0-2543 GCA_964561745.1 uncultured Pseudobdellovibrionaceae bacterium
GTATTTTGGTGATTGGAAGTATCGGCAATGTTCTCTACTGGAAACATGAAAGAAAATTACAAGAATCCATGAACACTTTTGAAGAAAATCAGAGGTCATAAGTTTGATTTATAAAACTACGCGCTTTTAATATTATTTATATCCCTGAGCTTGGATGTTAAACAGTTCAGCATATAGTCCTTTTTTCTTCATTAAGATTTCATGATTCCCTTCTTCGATTATTCTCCCTCCATCTAATACTAGAATTCTATCTGCATTTCTTACGGTTGAGAACCTATGTGAAATAATAATGACTGTCTTATCTTTCTGAAGCTCTTGAACACGTTGAAATATTTCATATTCAGCTTTTGCATCAATTGCGCTCGTCGGTTCATCGAGTATTAATATTGGGGCATTCTTGAAGAATGTGCGGGCCAAGGCGAGTTTTTGCCACTGCCCTCCTGATAAATCAACACCTTCCTTAAACATTTTCCCTACGGTCTGATCATATTTAGATGGTAAGTCTTTTACAAACTCATCGGCTCCTGATTTTTTAATTGCTTCTTTTAATAAGTCAAGATTATTTACTTCTTTTTTATTACCAAAGTAGACATTTTCTTTGAAGGTAAATTGATATTTGATAAATTCCTGGAATAAAACACCAATCAAGGCATACCATTTCTCGAGGTTGAGATGCTTTATGTTTATGCCATTTACCACTATCTCCCCATCAGTAACGTCATAAAAACGTAAGAGTAATTTTATTAATGTTGTTTTACCCGCACCGTTTTCTCCCACAAAAGCAATTTTTTCTCCTGTTCGAATTGATAAGTTAAAATTTTTGAGAATATATCTTTTTGTATTCGGATAACGAAATGAAATATTTTTAAATTCGATAAGAGGAGGTAGCGGTTCTTTTGGTAAGAGAACCGCATCAATTGGTGAGTGAATAATCCGCTCTTTAGCCATAAATTCAAAATATTTTTTGATATACTTATTTCGCATATTAATACTCGAATAATGATCAAGCATGCCGTGAGCACCTAACATTATGTTTTGAGTTTGTTGGAAGTACAGAGTAAATTGGCCTATCCCTAAAGTGCCCGCCAATACTGCTTTTAAATTCAGAAATTGCGTAAAAAGGAAAGCAATAAGCTCAACAAGGCGTGTTCCAACTACACCTGGTAACCCCGCCTCAGAAGCTTTCGTAAACTTTTGAATATATGACTTTTGATGATCTTTGACTTTGTTATAAAGTATATCTCCTGATTTATATATAGCCACTTCTTTGGAGGTACCATCTTGAGATAGAAGATTTTTTATATATTGAGAAACACGTACCAAAAGAGACCTCTCCTCTACAAAATATTTCCATACTTTATTCCGATAGTCATCAAGTGAAAAAAAAGAAGGAATAACGGCAATAAGCATGAGGGGAACAAATGAGGGAAACGTGATGGATACCACAATAGATGCGGTGATAAGTTTGAATACAGAGTCAATAAATGCTGTAATACGCATAACATTTACTCCAATTGTTCCCTTCACCCCTTCAAGTTGAGAGAGAAGGTTTTGAAATTCTGAATTTTCAAATGTTGCAGGATCAAGTTGGGTAAGTTTCTTTTGTATTTGGAGATCAATATAATTATCCATGCGTGTATCAAGAAGAACCGATTGAGTTTCGAGATAACTCGTTATTACCATGAGTATGAGTGTCGAGAGTATGAATATTGCGATAATCCCTGCAAGATCACTCATCATTAGGAGAGTTTTACTTCCCAACCTATCAAGAAGATTAGAAAGAACAAGAACTAATATAAAGGGATACAGTGTGCTTTGATAAATCGTACCTACAACGGACAAAACGGCGTAGAATTTGTTTGCAGCCCACGATAATTGGAGAATTTTGTAACAGTATTTCAGTGTCTTCTTCATTCTGTATTAATAATACAGGAATGTATAGGAAGTCTATTCATTCAAATTACTCGTTTACCATGCTAAATTTTCGCAGTGAAGATTCTCCCATTATGATTCTATTTATTGGTAAAATATAGTATGACAGTTAATACTATTATCAATAGTAAACCTTATCTTGCGTGGTATGTGAAAGACCCGAATAAGCTTTCAGAAGAGTCAGTTTTGGAACATATACTAAACTATGGAAATTGGGAAGATGTACAATTATTCATCAAGATTAAAGGGATAAAAGGTACCGCGGAATTGTTTAATAAGTCACTGAAAAATAACAGAACAAATTATCAACCGGCAATCCAGTCTTATTTTTTGCGTTATTTTAATGGTACACATGAATAAACAGGTTTTGAATTACGATCAGGAACAGCTTCTTCCTTTTATCAAGTCGTTTTCTTCATCGTATTATCTGGTGGGTGGTACCGCAATAGCTTTACATCTTGGGCATCAAAGATCAATTGATTTTGATCTATTTACAGATAACGCATTTGACCCAATGGTAATACGGAATAGCATCATGAAAAGCAATACCACTCTAAAGAAATTGAATATATGGATGGTTTTGATAAAAAAGATGATGAGATAAAAAAGTT
>CAZLRI010000386.1:0-2541 GCA_964561745.1 uncultured Pseudobdellovibrionaceae bacterium
CGATTTCCCCAAAGCAGAAGCTTATTATGAGGAGGCCATGAGTTTGCCAATGTACTATGAATTAACCGAAGAGGACCAAGATAGAGTTATAACGGCACTCAAAGAGGTCATCCAATAGACTTTTACGTTGTGGAATTGCTTAGCTTGAAAATAGTAACAAGGCTATCAAGATGAATGTCATTTTTCGTACAGATTCGTCAACTCAAATAGGAATCGGCCACCTTAGTCGTTGTCTCACGTTAGCTGATAAATTAAAAAGTGAAGGTGTCGGCGTAGCATTCATATGCCGTGAGCTTCCAGGAAATATCTGCGATTTTATTGAAAATAAAGGCTATAAGGTTCACCGTTTAGCATATTCAAAAACACAGAGCGACAACCTAGAGCGATTTAACAGGCATGCAGAATGGTTAGGGGAGAATTGGGAGACTGACGCGAAACAGACTATAAACGTGCTAGTGAAAGAAGAACAGGAGATTGATTGGCTGATTATCGATCACTACGCTTTAGGTGAAGAATGGGAACAACAAATCAGACCTTACGCAAAGAAGATCATGGTTATTGACGATTTGGCTGATAGGCCACATGATTGTGACCTATTACTGGATCAAAACCTTTTTGGAGACATGAGGACTCGTTACGAAGGTCTGGTTCCTGAGCATTGCCAAAAGCTTCTTGGTCCAAATTATGCGCTTTTGCGCTCCGAATTTGCAGAAGCACGTAACGATCTGAGGGAGCGTGATGGCAAAGTTAGACGCATCCTAGTCTTCTTTGGTGGTGCCGATCCAGCAAACGAGACGGAAAAAGCACTGAAAGCAATACAAATGCTAGATCGTCCAGACATTGCGATTGATGTTATAGTAGGGAATGCAAATCCGCATAAAGAGAGCATTAAAAAAACTTGCTCAACTATTCAAAACGCAACTTACTATTGCCAGGTAGACAATATTGCTCAATTGATGGCCGAGGCCGATTTATCAATAGGAGCAGGCGGAACTGCTACTTGGGAACGATGTTGTTTAGGGCTGCCGAGCCTTTTAATAAGTATTGCCGAAAATCAGCTTAATGTCATAGAAAGCCTATCAAGGGATGGGTTCGTTATTAATGGTGGATGGCATGAGGATACTACGGTTGATGAACTCCTAAAAGATCTAAGTTTCTTACTTAAACATCCGGAAATCCTTCGAACCATTTCATTAAATGCCAAAGAACTCGTTGATGGGAAAGGGGCAGAAAGGGTCCAAAACTCTTTATTAAATGACTTAAATTTCATGCATTTAAGGTCTGCCGGCCAAGATGATCGCAAACAAGTTTTTGAATGGCGCAATCATCCTGATACACGAGAACATATTTTTAATCCTTCCCCAATAAACTGGAACGAACATAAAAAATGGTTCACCAAGGCTTTAACTTCAACAGATATGGAGTTATTAATTGGTGAAATCCGCAACGAGCCGGTTGGTGTCGTTAGATATGACTTTAATGATAACAGGGCTTTTGTATCTGTTTATGCAGTTCCTGGGCATTCAGGCGGTGGGATTGGTACACGCTTAATAAAAGAGGGGAATAGCTGGGTTAAAAAAAATCATCCTCGAATAAAAAGGATAATTGCTGAAATAAAGCGTCAAAACACTTCATCAGTCAGGGCATTTCAGAAAGCGGGTTACAGAGAAAGTCACCTGACGTATTACTATGATATTAATGGGTAGAAAAAATGCTTAGTTCAATAACGATAGCAGATCGTTCAATCGGGCGTACTTATCCACCATTTGTTATTGCCGAGATGTCCGGCAATCATAATCAATCTCTAAAACGAGCTTTAAAAATTGTGGAAGAAGCTGCAAAAGCCGGTGCGCACGCTCTAAAACTTCAAACCTATACAGCCGACACCATGACTCTAGATATTGATGATGGCGAGTTTTTCATTAATGATCAAAAGAGCCTGTGGAAAGGCAGCTCATTATATAAACTATACCAGCAGGCTTATACTCCCTGGGAATGGCATGAACCTATATTTAATCGATGTAAAGAGCTAGGGATAATTGGATTAAGTACGCCATTTGATGCAACGGCGGTTGACTTTCTTGAATCGTTAAATACCCCATGTTACAAAATTGCATCCTTTGAAAATATTGATATTCCGCTTATTCGCAAAGTGGCGGCCACCGGTAAGCCAATGATTATTTCTACCGGCATGGCAACGGTAGCGGAACTTGATGAAACCGTACGAGAAGCAAGAGAGTTTGGTTGCAAAGACTTAGTGCTGCTTAAATGCACAAGCTCATACCCAGCAACCCCTGAGAACTCAAACATCCAAACCATTTCTCATATGAGAAATCTCTTTAATTGTGAAGTTGGCTTGTCTGATCATACTCTTGGTATCGGTGCAGCGGTAGCGAGTGTAGCCCTTGGCGCAACGGTAATAGAGAAGCATTTTACTTTATCAAGAGCAGACGGTGGTGTAGATGCGGCTTTCTCCTTGGAGCCAGGTGAAATGAAAGCCCTTGTGGTTGAAGGAGAAAGGGCATGGCAAGCTTTAGGGAA
>CAZLRI010000387.1:0-2537 GCA_964561745.1 uncultured Pseudobdellovibrionaceae bacterium
TATCCCAAAAAAACCTTGCATGCCTAGATGCCTGATTAACAATATTGCCCAATCTTACACCATTTTCTCCAGGCAGAAATTCTACAGTGCTAGTAATTGCATCAGCAATTCTATTTCTTTCTACGTCAGAAGATATACCTGCCCTGTGTTGGTCACGCTCATAGTCATCAATTTGGTCAATAGCACGAGATATTGCATCCTCTACATGGTCTTCAGGTACGATCTCGTAATCAGGTGCTGATACTCCCTCGCGAAAATCCACGACATTAGAAACTGCTTTGTTTGCATCATGTATATCCCGCAATTGACCGTTTTCTTCTGCAGTACTGGCAAGTGTTATATGGAAATCTTTGGGAGGTAATCCCAACATCTCTCGTATGATTTGAGCCTCACCAGGCCATTCAACTGTGGCCCAATAAGTTGTATAACCTTCTGCGCTGGTGGCGCTGCCAATACCTGTAATGCGTGGCGGTTGAAGTTCAGCCTGTTCTTTAAGTTCAAACAGCTGAGCACGAACTTGACGCACTGCTGCGCTTTTGGAAAGACTGCTGTCATTTGCCCGAGCTTGCTGCACTAAGGAAGCAAATTCACGCGGATCAACAAGCGTGATGTGAAGATTATCAACTGGATTCCGATGTTCTGCTTCCTCTGGAATATGGCTCATGAGATTTTCATATTGTTCTGCTGATAGACGAACCTCACTGCCAAAATAACCACGATAGGCAGGAGATTGGGCATCAATTTCAAAAACAGGTGTGCTTGGTGCTTCAAAAGTATCCCATTCTTGAACACCTGGTATGCTAGCCCGTCCTTCTTGAAGCATTTGTTCCAACCTTGATCCACTTAAAATAGCAACTCGACCATCTTCGCCTTGTCTCCATGAAGAAGGCACGTTATCACCTGTTAAAAAAGCATGATGGTTCCAATATGCTGTATCATTCATCGGTGGGGCATACTCACCAGAGAAAACCGTGTATAAACCCATTCTTCCTGTAGGTCCATATGATCCACCCATAACATAAAGGGTGTTTGTCGCAGGTCTAGCACCATCCACTACTTGTACTGCTTCTTGTCTGCCACCAGAGAGACGGTTTGCTCTCAAAACATTTTGACCTTCGGCAATTTCAGTTACAGCTTCTTCGCCAATGGGTTGGTCAAACGTTATTTCCAAGACTACACGACCTTCAATGAGTTCGTATAGATAGGTTGTTAAATTTTGACTAACTTCTGCACCATTTCTATCAACTCCTCTAACCTCAGGTGTACTGGGAGAAACGACTTCTGTGAATGATTCTTCTACCATGCGAAAACTACTTGTATTTCTACCACCGTCTGTTGAACCGCTAACACCACGGTCGACGGAAGAATGAAATTCTCTTACTACCTCCATAGCTTCACGTACTTGTACAACATCCTTCAATTGTTCTTCTTGCGGTAGTTCAATATAATCTACCATTAAAATAGGATCATGCCAACCAGGCCTATGCCTCCATGCATCATGAACTCTTGCTGCAAGTTCTTGGACTCTATCTTCATTGATTCCAGAACCAGCATAAAGATTATTCATTACCTCGTTAATTACAAAATCAGCTGCTGCTCTATTATCAGCTTGCCAATAATCGGGTAAAGAAGCAAATGGCGTATTTGCAATATCAACAGCATTAGTGCCACTATTACCATTAACCCACCTTCCATCTTGTATTGATTTCCATCTTGGTTCATATGTTCCATCCGGCAACTGGTTCCTTGTAGAACGCCATTGATCATGAAGCCTTGAAGCTAATCTCTCTGTAAGATGAGCTCTGTTGCCATTAGAAAAAAATCATTCTCAAAAACAACCGGCTCAGTATTTTGAAATATGTCCGGATTTCTATCATGGTTAGTCCCTACGCTACCAATATTTGTTATTATTTCTCCTGCACATTTCATCTTTCCTCCTAAAAATAAGTTTTCCTTTTTTGTAACTCTATTTTTATTATCGGCTGTGCTACCTGAAAAGTTGCGTATTATCTGTACCACAATCCGACACTAAGGTATAACTATGTGTAAATATTGTGTTTTTTAGTAAAAAGTTTTGGGTTTTATTTAAAAATACACACATAAACTATACCAAAAGTTGCAATGAAGCGTATGTTTGAGCCATTCTTTAAAGCATTGAATCAAAAATTTAGTAGGATACTTAAGTCGAGGCATTAGAACTGCTCAGCTTCTTCCATAGCAGGAGACGGGGCAAAAGAATCCATGCCATGCGCAAGATCGTTAAATCTTGTAAGGTTTCTTTGAAAACCAAGCATGACTTTGCCGGTCGGACCATTACGTTGCTTGCCAACTATAAGCTCAGCTTTACCAACATCAGGGCTATTGGGATTATACATCTCATCGCGATAGATAAACGCAATCACATCTGCATCCTGCTCAATTGCGCCGGAGTTATGACTTACTATGCCTTCTGCCAGCCAGTTCGAATATTTCGGAACTGTTAAATCATAAACATCTTCTTCTCCAGCTTGCTCAATAGAAATAATAGTATCCCAAAA
>CAZLRI010000388.1:0-2536 GCA_964561745.1 uncultured Pseudobdellovibrionaceae bacterium
GGATGACAAACGGAGCACACAAAACCGGTCATTTTGTTTTGCGGGGGCTATAACAGCTTTTTTATTTGTCTTCATTTATTTCTTGAATAAGCTTAACTCTTCGATCAATAATATCAAGTGTTTCTTCAGGGACTTCATCTCTTTTCAATATTTCAAATGCAACAGCTGATGAAACTATCATATCCGGATCAGTGTAGTTATACTTTTTCCAAATTTCTTTTGATGTTCCATTATGGAATTTATGTATATGTTCATTTAGTTCAAAACAATTAGTTTTCCCATTTTCCCAATCATTAAATTTTTCATGTAATAATTTTAATTCTGTATCAAGTTCTCTTTGATAAGCCAATGCAGTAAGTTCTTTTAATCTTTTCCTGATTTTTTTAGAATATTCATTCATATTTTTGCGTTAACAGAAAAATCCGCTGCGAGTGTAACGAGTCGACTGCACAGCGAATAGTTATACTGTTCTTTCACGGCAAGAAGTGAGGTTCATCTCTGATGGCTTTCAAGCATTCAACCAGAAATAATTCAGTGTAGAGCTCCAACCACTTTTCTGTGTGCCTCATGTATGCAAGATTAAACTGGTTATTGCCAACATATTCAAGACGAGCAAATTTGACCTCAAAATATGGTGAAATAGCATTTGGACCATGGCATGCATATTTAGCGCAGAAATAAAAATAATTGCGATGCCATTTCGAATAAATGTCAACAATGTAGTTAAAACGCTTATCTTCAGCAGGGGGTTTAACGTATTTCGGTTTTAAAACGGTATCAATAATATCTTTTGCCTTTGCTGTTACATTTGCCTTTACATCATTTGGCAGGTTAGCTTGCTTTGAAGGACTGAAGACCCACATTTTTACTCTTTGCCATATCATTTCACCTTACGGAAGTCGCCATGTCACCACAGACTAAAGCGTCGGGCATGACCTTGAGTATGCCGTGACGGGCTACGACCCAATTCAACGAACGACGCAGTTCTTTTCCCTCGTCTGTGGTTGACTTGGTCATACATCTGTAGAGTGGTTTATCCATATTCTTTCTGACAACGCAGAGTTAGGCTGCCTTGTCCACCTCTGAGTTTCAAATTACCACAAAAACGCGCTGATCTTTCGCCGTAGTACACAACGCGCGGAGGCGTTTTTCTCTTAATCAATTACAATTACCGATTCATCACCAGCAATATTTCTAATCTTCATCCGCAAAGGTTTCTTGTCTGATATAATTTTAGCATTCCAGAATTCTTTTGTCTTTTTACCGTTCAAAATCACATAGCCATTTTTATCAATTTTCAGTTCATAATCACTTTTCCAGATACCGTCTTTACTTGTGCAATCAAGGCTGACAAGCTCAATAAGTTCAAGCCCATGCTTGCTAATGGAAATTGGTAAAAAAGGCTTTTTCTTTTTCCCATTTCCATTTTCTTTCTTTGTGTCATCGCCGTTTTCCGAGATTTCTTCGCCGGCAATTTCTACCTGTGTGCCGCTTAAAGTTTTTTTCTGATTATAGGCATCTATTTTCTGAATAAGTCTATCACTTGAAAAAGATTTTATCTCAATCTCAAATCCGACCTTAGATTCTTTCATCTTGTAATCAATTTCATCATTGATGACCACATCATCCAGAATAGATTTAAGGTCTCTCAGCACAATATCAATGCCTGTGGCGTTGTATTCGGAAATAAACTCTTTCAATTCGTTTTCGTTTTCAATATCCACATAAAAGACAATGACTTGTTTTGTACCCTCGGGGAGATCGGACATTGCTTCATTGATAATGCGGTTTATCAGTGGAATGTCCAGAACCTTGGTGCTATGGTCAAGTAGGTTGGGAATATACACCGGCACAAGCCCCAATTTGCTGTCTTGAATCCCGCCCTCCCAGAAATTATCGAGATCTTCCTCGTTTTTTAGTCCTGCGATAAGGCTTTTCATTTTATCCATTGTTTGCACCGGATTACGGAATAACGAAACTCCGTCCTGAATATCGTAAATGTCAAACTCCGCGTTCGCGGCAATTAGACGGTCTCGTGTTGTTTGAATGCTGTTAATGCCAACATCGCAATGAATGAATTTACGTTTTAAGTCGTGTGCGACTTTGGCGGTAACACCTGAGCCACCGAAAAGATCAGCGATAACCATTCCTTCGTTGGAAGAAGCTTTGATTATGCGCTCAAGCAGGGCTTCAGGTTTTTGGGTTGCGTAATACATTTTTTCATAGTCTGTAGGACTTGTAACTGGTGCAATATCCACCCACCAATCATTTATGGGGGTTCCTTCTTCCCTTAATTTTGCATCCTCTCCTTTAACTTGCGTTCTACCACGTTGTTGGGTTTTTTCCGAATAATTTCGGTATTCAGGACTATATTCCCAAGCTTCATTTGATTTAGAATACCAATATATTGCATCGTGTTTTTTTGGAAATCTATCAACTGGAACAGCTCCACCACTATAACACCATACAATTTCATTTTTGAAATTATCCTCCCCAAACACCTCATCCATCAGCACTTTAACATAATGGCCGATAT